>JBEKQR010000105.1:0-11459 GCA_049519515.1 Candidatus Korobacteraceae bacterium | reverse complement strand
GAGCGCAGCGAGTCGAAGGGTCCGGCAAAGCGGCTCAACTTGAAACTCGAAACTTGAAACTGCTTTTTATCCCCTCAGCGCGTTCTTGACGATGAACCACAGGTTTGCCGGGCGCTCGGCCAGCCGCCGCATGAAATACGGATACCATTCGCTGCCGAACGGACGGTACACGCGACCCCCCCAGCCGTCGCGCACCAGCTTCTCCTGCAGGTCGCGGCGGATGCCGTAGAGCATCTGAAACTCAAAGCTGGCCGGCGAGATGGATTCCGATTTTGCCCAGGCGGTCAGCTCGTTGATGATTGGTTCGTCGTGCGTCGCTATTCCATGGAAGGTTCCGCTCTTAAGCAGCAGCCTGGCCACACGGATGTAATTGGCATCCACCTCGGGCATTTTGCGGAAGGCGATCTCCTCCGGCTCGAGATAGGCGCCCTTGCACAGGCGGATGCGAATGCCTTCGGAAACCAGCAGCCTGGCGTCTTCCAAGGCGCGGCGCATGTAGGCCTGCAGCACCGTGCCCACGTGATCGGCGGCTCCCGGCAGCCGGTGCAGTTCGCGCGTCATGTCGAGGGTGCGCTGGGTGTAGGCCGAGCCCTCCATGTCGATGCGGATGAAGTTGTTGATCTGCACGGCGTGCTGCACCAGTTCGCCGACCAGCCGGCTGGCCAGCTCCGGGTTCTGATCGAGGCCCATCTGGGTGAGCTTCAGGCTGACGTTGGAGTCGAGCTTGCGGCGGTCGATCTCCTCCAGCAACTGATGATAATAATTGGCGCTGGCGACGGCCTCCTCGCAACTGGTGACGTTTTCGCCCAAGTGGTCGATGCTGACGCGGATGCCGCGCCGGTTCATCTCCTCGACCGCGGCAATCATGTCTTCGATGGTCAGCCCCGCCACAAAACGGCGGGACATCTTGCGGCCTAGCGGCGAATGTTCGGCAAAGCGCCGCAGGGAACGTTTTTCGGATAAGTCAAGTAAGAGTGCTCTAAGTATTGGCATGGTATTAGTGCTCATATGCCCGGCCACGCTTCACGTTTTAAGTTTTACGAAAGTGAGTGTCACAAAGGAACGTGAAACGTACAATGGGAAATGTAAAACGAATCCCGGTATAACTCTGGTTTAAGCGCGCAAAACTGCCGGCAGTCGCAACCGCGGCATCTGCCGGAACCGGGCCAGCGCGGTTACTTGCCGATTTCCTCCAGATACTTTTCTACTTCAATCGCCGCCATGCAGCCGCTGCCGGCGGCGCTGACCGCCTGGCGATAACGCCGGTCGGTCACGTCTCCGCAGGCGTACACGCCGGGCACGGCGGTAAAGACGTAATCGTGCGTCTTCAGATAGCCGTCGCTGTCGGTTTCGAGCTGCCCCTTGAACATGGCCGTATTCGGGATGTGGCCGATGCCCAGAAAGAGCGCGCTGGCCGGCAAAATTCTGCTTTCGCCGTTCTTCACGTTGTGCAGCTTCAGCCCGGTCACCTCTTTTTTCGAGACATCGTGAACGTCGACGACCACGGCGTTGGTCAGAAAACGGATCTTCTCGTGCTTGCGCGCCCGCTCCAGCATGATCTTCGAAGCGCGGAACTGCTCGCGGCGATGAATGATGGTAACCGCGCTGGCAAAGCGGGTCAGGAACAACGCTTCCTCCATGGCCGAATCGCCGCCCCCGACCACGGCGACCTCCTTGCCTCTGAAAAAGAAGCCATCACAGGTGGCGCATGAGGAGACGCCATGCCCAATCAGCGCCTGCTCGCTGGGCAAGCCCAGCCAGCGCGCGCTGGCTCCGCTGGCGATGATGAGCGAGCGCGAGCGGACTTCGCCGGCGTTGGTGGCGAGAACAAAAGGACGCTGCCGCAGATCGGTCCCGGTGACCTGGGCGGCCACGAACCCGGCGCCAAACCGCGCCGCCTGCTTGCGCATGTTGTCGATCAGCTCCGGTCCCTGTATGCCCTCGGGAAAGCCGGGAAAGTTCTCGACCAGGGTGGTCAGCGAAAGCTGGCCGCCGGGCTCGTGCCCTTCCAGCACCAACGGCTGAAGGTTGGCGCGCGCGGCGTAAATGGCAGCCGTCAGCCCGGCACAGCCCGAGCCCACAATCACGGTGTTATGAATCTTCTCTGTCATGGCTTTCTATTTAGATTTAGATAATGTCGCCGCGCGGGCGATTCCGCTTGAGAGGCTGCGCCCGCCAGTCTGCTCGGCATTTTGTCGGATCGAGTTCCAGGACACCACATTTTCTAATGAAAACACCACATTATTTAATGCGCCCTGGGGAGAACGAAGTCAAGAACAAAGACGGGCGCTGGCAATTCCCTTGCCCGGCGCGGCCTGCCGCACCGGGAGCTTGCCGGGGTCCGGCCTTTGAGATATTCGGGCGCTTACCTGCCGCGCCCGTTTTGCCCCGCCGTCGCCTTGCCGGGCCTGGCCTTGGGAAATCGCGCAATCTCCGCCGGGACCACGGTGGCGACCTGAAGCGAGCCGCGGTAAGCGGCCAGCAGCGCGCTCGCCTGCCCGAAGAGCGGCTCGAAGCGTGACTGATCAGCGGCCGGGCAACGCGCCAGTACGACCGAGGAGCGGCCGAAACGCTCCAGCCGTATGCGCTCTGCCGGCGTGTTCAAGCGGGCCACCTGCGCCGCGTCCTCAGCATTGCTGGAGGCGGAAATCGAAACCTGCATCACGTCCCTGGCCTCGCGCGCGCGCAGCGTGAGCGTCTCCACCACCTGTCCCCGGGTCATGCTGAACGAATATTGGACATTGACGAAGGGCGAGCCTTCAGGAAACTCCCTGCGGATTCGGACCCACTGTGACGCCTCGCCCGTCCCGCCAGGGACTGATTTGCCGTCTGGGGCGGATTCCATCTCACGCAGCTTGAGATCGGCGGCGCCCAAGGTGGAACGCCCGCGCGCTACTTCGAAATCCGCGGCAAATTTCGGGTGGGCAGGAATGCGCTCCAGCGTACCTGCAATCAGTTGCCCCTCCTCATCGGCCGGCGAACAGACATTCAGGTAATTAACCCGCACCTGCGGCTGAGAATTTTCGCGAGGCGGCTGCGCCAGGGCGGCAGCAGCCTGCACCAGAATTACGGCGACAATAAGGAAGTTTTCCCGCATTCCTGCAAGGACTATGGACTATGGATACGAATGGCTTTCAGGCCCTGAGGTAGTGGCCCTCAGGAGCTAAAGCCCGCATTTCCGCTCTGTATGGCGTGCCTCCCACCCCATTGCGCCAAAAGAGGGCGCACTGGGGACCCCGGTAAAGCCACGCCCCTGCAAAGCACTATTTTGGAAACAAGCCCTACTTGGCTGCTGTCGCAGCCGCCCGGATCTCCGCCACCAGCGACTGTGCCGCCGCGGCCAGTATGCGGGCGTCGCTGAGCACGGTCACGAAGTCGAAGCCCTTGGCGATCATCGCCCTGGCATTGGCGGCGCTCCCGGTATGGATTCCCGCCTTCACCCCGTGGCGTTTGCACCCGGCCAGGATCTGCTCGATTGCCTGCGCCACCTTGGTATCGGAGGGAACCAGTCCGCCGCTGACCCCAAGGGACATGGCCAGATCATTCGGGCCGATAAAAATGGCATCCAGACCGGGCGTGGAGAGGATGTCATCGAGATTGCTCACCGCCTCGGCGGTTTCGATCATGGCAAAGACAGCGATCGTCTCGTTGGCTTTGGCCAGGTAGTCGCTGCCGGCGTAAAAGGAAACCCGCGTGGGACCGCAACTGCGGAAGCCCTGCGGCGCATAACGGCAAGTCGCAACCAGGCGCTGCGCGTCGGCACGGGTGTTGATCATGGGGCAAATGATGCCGTAAGCGCCGGCATCCAGCATCTTCATGATGATGCCGGCATCGTTCCAGGGCACGCGCGCCAATGGGGTGACGCTGGTGGTGGAGATGGCTTGCAGCATGGTTACGGCGGTCTGAAAGTCGACCATGCCGTGCTGGACATCGATGCACAGCGAGTCCCATCCCTGGTGTGCCATGATTTCGGCGCTGAATGAGTCGGGCATCGCCAGCCAGCCATTCAGCACGCAACCGCCTTGCTTCCAGATCCTGCGCAGTGCGCTCTCTCTCATTGCAATCCTCTCGACGGTAATTTCGTCCCGGAGTCACAGGAGCCCGAGACCACAGTACGCCTCGATGGGCGCGGCATGCCTGGATTGGACGCGCTGGATTACGCTCCCCAATGCCGGCCAATAAAAACGGGGCTTGAACTCCAGTCTCGCAAAATCGTACGCGCAAATCGGCAAAGCTGCCAGCGAATTTTGAGGATTTCAGATTCAAGATTTCAGATGGAAAGACAAAGGCTGTACTTGGTCTTCAATCTGAAAGCTGAAATCAGACAATCTGGGTCTTCTTGCGGATCAACGCGCAAACTTCAGACCGCTAAGCGCGCGCGAAGCTTCACGCGGAACGCCATGCGAGAACACGATTGCCTGAAAAATTTCTCCGATCCCGGCCGGCGTGACCAGATGCTTGAGTTGCAGGGCGACCTTGGCTTGCTCCTGCGGCAGGCGGCACTCTTCAAAGGCCTCGGCGAACTGTGTGGCTTCGCCAACACCCATGAGGAACTGCGCTTGCGTGAGCAATGCCAGGAAATCTATTCCTTCGCTCTCAGCAGCGGCCCGCAAGGCGGTGAAGTTCACATGCGCGGTAATGTCCTGTTCGCCCGGCGCCTGGTAGGGATTTTCGCCGGCCCGGTGCTGCCGGTACGTCATTAGAGTGTCCAGGTGGCGACCCGCGAGCTGCTCCTGGCGCGTGTAGCCATAATCGATGAAGACGGCGAAGCCGTGGCGGGTGGTGAAGGCTTGGGCGATGCGGTGCATCCAGCGTTGCGCCTCCAGCGCCACCTCCACCCGCTCTTGCGGGCCGGGATGCACGCTATAGCGATCCACATACTCCAGCACCTCGGGCTGCGGCTGGATGAATTCTTCAATAAAGCTCGCCAGACTTCCGCTAGTGGCGCTGCTGGCAGCCGTCTCGGTTGCGTTTGCCGGGACGCTGACGCGTAGTTCGCCCTGTCCGGCCAGCACCTCGACCGCTAGCGCGTCGAAGAACTCATTGCCGAATACGATCAGCGCCTCGCCGCACTCCGCGAGCGCGGCGGAGAAATCGGAGTCGATCTTCGCCCGCCCCTCGGCTATGAAGCCGGCCAGCCGCTCTTCCTGCCGCTGGCGCAGCCAGGGCGAGGTTTCCACCAGGCGATAACGCAGGGCGCGCAGAAATTGCGGATGCTTCTTCCCTGCCCAGTCGAGCACGTCGCCGGCAAAGAGGCCGCGGCCGGGACCGAGCTCGATCAGGTCCAACACGCCGGGCGCGCCGAGCGCCTGCCAGAACTCCACGAACTGGCGGCAGAGCAGGCGCCCGAAGAGCGCGTGCACGTCCGACGAGGTGTAGAAATCACCCGCCTTGCCGAATTGCTCGCGCGGACGCATGTAGTAGCCCAACTCGGGTTCGTACAGACACATGGCCATGTAGCGGGAAAATGGGATCGGCCCCTCGCGGCGAATAACTTCGGCGATGCGCGCGCGCAACGGATTAGTGTCCATTGTTTTTCCGGCTACGGCTCCTCCACCCCAGCCGCATCGTCCGGGGATCCCAGCTCGCGGTTGTAGGGCGTGCGGGTGAACATCTCGATCAGGTAGTCGTGCAGGCAATCGTATAACTGGCGCTGGAAGGCCCACTCGAATTGCGGGTTCTCCGCGTCGCGCCGGTGCACCTGGAAGCGATAGGTATGCACCGGGACCGGCGGATTGGCGAAACGAATGCACACCTCGACCTCTCCGTTTTTGAGCTCGGCGTCAAAGCTCAGCAACGGATGCTGGTAGCGCGCCAGTTGCCGGCGCACCAGCTCCAGATGGGCGGAATCGGAGGGCATGACTGTCAAGTTTCAAGTTTCGAGTTTCAAGTTTCAAGCCAGAACGTGAAATGTGCAACGAGAACCGTACCCGCATTCCGGGACAGCAATATAAGTCTCACTGTGCTCCCGCGTGTTTCACCGCCGGGGCCTTGCAATCCAGCAAGCCCATGCCGGGATCGGGCGCCAGCGCCTTGGGCGGCTCATAGTGGCTGGGGGCGGCGAACTCCGTGTTGACTGTGGGATCGAAGAAGCCCTGCAGGCGAATGGTGAAGCCCTGGAGCGAATGCTCATAACGACGGTTACCGATACGAGTCTCCGGGCCGGGCCTGACATTGGAAAGCGTGATGATCAGCCTGAGGTTGCGCAAGTGGAAGACACGCTGGCCGCCGTAATCCGTATAGCGATAGCAGTCGCCGTTGAGCTGGTTCCAGGTGAATCCGCTGCGGGCAGCCGATTCCGGGCCGCCATGGGGAGACTCCAGGAGCTGCGTTTCCGCCGCGGAGGTCGCTTCCGGCAGTAAGAGCCTGCATTCGAACTGATGGCTGGCGCGGAATCCGGCGGCGCGGGCGCGCTCGCTCTCCGGGCTGGCGCATTCCATGAAATAAACCGGCTTGCCGGACACTGCCAGCACCGGGAAGCGCAGGTACATATCCTGTGGACGGCCGAAGTTGTAAGTATGCTCAAAGGGCTGAATGCGCGGCCAGTTGCGGTTCCCCGGCAGACGCGGACTTGGCGCCTGCTGGGCCGGAGTTCCAACCGCCCACGCCAGCGCGCCGAAGGCGGGCACGCCGGGGACCACGAACATCGCGGCAAAAGCCAGAACCCACCCTGGCGCCCAACAACGGAGCGCGAGGGTGGGGATCCTGTGAACCACCATTGGCTCAGCGTTCCTTCGCGCCGGCCGATTTCCGGGAGGAATCGGCGGCGCCCGATGTTGAATTGCCACTGGACTCCTGGTACTCATAGACACCCCGGCCGGCTTTGCGCCCCAGGCGCCCGGCCTTCACATACTGCACCATCAAGGGACAGGGCCGAAACTTCTCGCCCAGGCTCTTGTGCAGATTTTCCAGCACGTGCAGGCGCGTGTCGAGTCCCACCAGGTCAATCATCTCGAATGGCCCTATGGGATGGTTCAGCTCCTCCCTGATGGCCTTGTCGATGTCCCGGGCGGAGGCAATCCCCTCCTGCAACATGTAAAACGCCTCGTTGCCGATCAGGGCGTTGATGCGGCTGGTGATGAAGCCCGGCGACTCGCGCACAACCACTACTTCTTTGCCCATCCGCTTGCCGACTTCGACGGCGGCGGCCACAGTTTCATCGTCAGTTTCAAGGCCGCGCACCACCTCCAGCAGCTTCATCTGTTGCACGGGGTGGACGAAATGCATCCCCACGATGCGCCGTGCGCGGTAGGTAACCGAGGCGATCTCGGTGACGGATAGCGACGAGGTATTGGAGACCAGGAAGCTGTCCGGGCGGCAGATTTTGTCGAGCATGGTGAAGATTTCGATCTTCGACTCCATCTCCTCGGGCACGGCCTCGATGACGAGTTCCGCCTGGCGGGCCGCTTCCTCCACCGAACTGGCATACTCGATGCGCGCCAGCACGGCGTCGGCCTGCTGGCGGGAGAGGCTGCCGGAGGCCATGCCCTTCTCCAGGCTGGCACGAATTTCGTCATCGGCCTTGCGCAGGCTGGCCGGCAAAATGTCTTCCAGAACAGTGCGATAACCCGCCATGGCCGCCGCGTGGGCAATACCGCGGCCCATAACCCCAGCGCCAATAACAGCGGCGGTTCGGATAGACGGCATCAGGCGCCCCGCTCCAGCTCTTCCAGCACCTTCAAGTAACTGGGGTTGGTATTGCGCATGTACTCGGCCAGACGCTTCCTTTCCTCTGCGGAAATCAGGGCGCTCGCGGTCTGAATCCGGCGCATGGTTGCGGCGATGTCGTCCACGTAGTTCATCATGCGAATCAACTCCCCACTGGATGTCATATTCATCCTTTCAGCAGCAATTTTCCACTCCGGTGTGGTTTGAAACCTGACCCATCTGCCCGGTAGAGGCCCCCGCCAGACGGCCGGCAAACACCCACAAAGGCAACCCGTTATTGTCTGCGCTCAGGCGATTTTAGTAAAGCGGAGGCGGGCGCCCGCGGACTGTACATGCAGACAACTGCTACTCGTAGGATACACGGCCAGCTTCCCCGCGGGCCTTCGGCGCTGACGCCGGCAGCCGGGTGGAGCAGCCCACTCGCCATGCCAGAGTCCCCAACTCCGGTTTTAATGCTGTACTGGAGAGCTGATTTTCATCCGCGAATGCACGAAACCGCATCTGATACGGCCCATGGGAATGCTCCCGGGATGGGGGCATGCACCGACCGCGTTGCATCTAATAGCTGTCCGGAGGCGAATGCAGAACCACGCAGTTCCTGTCATAGAGCAGACGAGCGAAGTTGCCGAGTGTCTTGGACGGCTTGCTGTTCTCAAGCAGCAGCTACGCCCGATTTCCACTTACCGCCTGCAACTGAATCGTTCTTTCCGTTTCCGCGACGCCCGTCAACTGGTGAGCTATCTGCACGAGCTTGGGGTGAGCACCTGCTATAGCTCTCCCATCCTGCAGGCGCGTCCCGGCAGCGCGCATGGCTATGACATCACCGACCACAACGCCATCAATCCCGAGACAGGAACGCAGGAAGAGCTGGACGAGCTGGCCTCCGAGCTGAAGCGGCATGGCATGGGGCTGCTGCTGGACGTGGTGCCGAATCACATGGGCGTCGGCTACGGCACCAATCCGTGGTGGCAAGACGTCCTGCAGAATGGGCGCTGCTCAAAATTTGCCCACTTCTTCGATATCGAGTGGAACCCGCTCAGGCCTGAGCTGCACAACAAGGTGCTGCTGCCAATCCTGGGTAATCAGTACGGCGAAGAGCTGGAATCGGGCAAGCTTGCGCTGAAATACGATGGCGACTTCCGCATCGAGTACTACGACAAGACGCTGCCGATCGATCCGCAAACCATCCCGTTGATCTTCGAGCCGTTGGGCGATCTTATTGCGCTCGTGGGCGAGGAGCTGGGGCGCGAGTTCATGGCCCTGCTGGTGGGGTTTGCCGAGCTGTCTGCGCACGACACCCCCGAACTGGACCGGGCGGTGGGCCGGCAGCGCGAGGCGCCGTTCCTGCGGCAACGCCTGCGGGAGCTGGTCGAGCGCAAGCCGGAAATCAGGGACTTAGCAGACGCGGCGTTGCGCCGCATTAACGGGCAGCCCGGCGATGCCCGCAGCTTCGACGCCTTTCACAAGCTGTTGGAGGCGCAGGCCTATCGCCTGGCACACTGGCGCGTCTCCGCCGAGGAGATCAATTACCGCCGCTTCTTCGACATCAATGACCTGGTCGGACTGCGCATGGAGGACCCGCAGGTGTTCGCCGCCACCGAAGCCCTGATCCGCCGCCTGCTGGCCGCCGGAACGGCAACCGGGCTGCGCATCGATCACCCCGACGGGCTTTTCAACCCGCCCCAGTTTTTTGCCCGCCTGCAGATGCTCTACGCCGCCAGCCAATGCTATGGTCCGGAGCCCAGGCAGCCGCAGGCTGAGAACGGCATCGAGCTGGAAATCCAGAATGCCTTCAGCCAGGGAATCGGCGAGCGGGCTCCGCTTTATGTTGCGGTGGAGAAGATCCTGGAGCTGGGCGAGGAGCTGCCCCAGGATTGGCCGGTGGACGGCACCGTCGGCTACGATTTCGGCCACCTGGTCAACGGCATCTTCATCGATACCGCCAACCGCAAGGCCTTTACCAATTTCTACCAGCGTTTCCTGGGACAGTGGATGGACGTGGAAAGCGTCATCTACCAGAGCAAGAAGCTGATCATGAACGTGGCGCTTTCCAGCGAGGTTAACGTGCTCAGCCACATGCTCGATGAGATTTCCTCGCTGGACCGCCGGGCGCGCGACTTTACCCGCTCGGTGCTGCGCGACGCCATACGCGAGACCATTGCCTGCTTCCCCGTCTATCGCACCTACATCGACGAGCGCGGCAACATCAGCGAGCGCGACCGCGGCCACATCAACGCGGCCATAGCCCGGGCCAAGCGCCGCAACAGCGGCATGCCGGGCTCGGTATTCGAGTTTCTGCGCGACATACTGCTTCTGCGCGGCGACAGCGGCGGCACGCCCATCTACGGCTATCGCCGCCAGCTCTATTTCACCCTCAAATTCCAGCAGTTCACCGGCCCGGTGATGGCCAAGGGCCTGGAAGACACGGCCTGCTACATTTACAACCCCTTCGTCTCCGTAAACGAGGTCGGAGGATCGCCCCGGGAGTTCGGGGTGGAGCTGGATGATTTCCACCGCGGCAACCTGCAGCGGCTGCAGAACTGGCCGTACTCGATGCTGGCCACTTCCACGCACGACAGCAAGCGCAGCGAAGACGTGCGCATGCGCCTGGACGTGCTTTCGGAGATTCCGCGGCCATGGGCGGCGCAGGCGCTGCGCTGGCGGCGCGCCAACCGCAGCAAGAAGCGCAGCCTGAGCGACGGGCGCGTGGTGCCGGACGCCAACGAGGAGTACCTGCTCTACCAGACGCTGGTGGGAACCTGGCCGCTGCCGGGCGCGCCCGCGTCGCCGCCAGACGCTCTCGGTTCGGTTGGCGGAGGGACGCAGGGAGTGCGCGGCGAATATGCGGGAGACCACCCCGGCTCAGGCGCCACCACCACGGCAGAGGCAAAATCGGAATTCGCCGGGACCTCCGGCAATGGCAACCGCCCCGCTGTCCTTTCCTGGTCGCTCGACCGGGAGCAACGGAAAGAGTTTACCGGGCGCATCCAGGCCTACATGACCAAGGCGATCAGCGAGGCCAAGGTCAACATGAGCTGGATCAATCCCAACCAGGAATACATCGCCGCCCTGCACGCCTTCATCGCTCGCATTCTCACCCCGGGTTCGGCGGGCCGTCCCAATCGCTTCCTGCGGCAGATAGAGGCCTTCATTCCGAAAATCGCTCTCTTTGGGGCCATCAATTCGATCTCGCAGGCGCTCATCAAGCTGGCCTCGCCCGGCGTGCCCGATATCTACCAGGGCCAGGAGCTGTTCGACTTCAGCCTGGTCGATCCCGACAACCGCCGCCCGGTCGATTTCGAGCTGCGCCGGCGCTATTTGCGCGAGCTGGCCGCGCGCTCGCGCCAGCCGCAGCAGCTCCAGCAACTCTGCCAGGAGATGCTGCGCAACTGGAGCGATGGCCGCCTGAAGCTCTGGGTGACGCACCGCGCGCTCCAGGCAAGGCAGCAGTATCGGGAGCTGTTTCAGCTCGGCAGCTACATTCCCCTGAAGATCGCCGGGCAGAACGCGCGCCACGTCGTCGCCTTCGCCAGGACCTCCGGGCAGCAAATGGCCATTACGGTGACGCCTCGATTTGCTCTTAGCATGATGGGTGGCGAAGAGCGGATGCCGCTGGGCGAAGCCTGGGGCGACGCGGAGCTGGCGCTGCCGCCGGCGAACCCTTCGGCGCAGCCAGGACAAGAAGCCTCTGCGCCCGGGACTCCGGCAGTCCACCCCAGCGTGCCAACTGCGGGCACGCCGGGGGCCCCGGCGCGTTTCAGGAACCTGCTCACCGGCGAGGTCGTGGAAAC
>JBEKQR010000104.1:0-11507 GCA_049519515.1 Candidatus Korobacteraceae bacterium | reverse complement strand
TCGCCGCAGCACTTGTGCTGGGCGCTGGAGAGCCTGGTTGACGGCAGCGTGGTGAATCGCATCGCGGTAGCCGAGAAGGTGAAACACTGGGCCCGCTTGGCGCTGGATCGCATGCTGGAGATCCGTTAGGGGAAGGCCCCGGCAAGCGCCGCAGTTGCGCTCGCGGGGAAGACGACAACGGTCCAAGGCCCATCCGGCATCTACTATTAGAGGCCGACGGCGCATCCTGCCAAAGCCGAGGAGAACGTATGTCCAAGTGTGAAGTTTGCGGCAATGACTACGACAAGTCCTTTGAGCTGACCCGGGCGGGCGTGCGGCATACATTCGACAGCTTCGAATGCGCGATTCAGGCTATTGCTCCCGTTTGCGAGCATTGCCATTGCCGGGTGATTGGGCATGGCGTGGAGGTAGGCGGCAATTTCTACTGCTGCGCCCATTGCGCGCGCATCGCTACCAAGGCGGACGTGAGAGACCGGGCGGCGTAAGGCAGTCGTTTCACGTTTCCCGTTTCACGTGCGTGTGCACATTTGCCGTAGTTGGCAAATGTGGGTGCGAAATTCAGCCTGCTTTTGTCAGCGTGACGTTCTCTCTATACGTGTTTCGCCCCAGATGCCGGCAATCCATAAGACAGATTGCCGGACCAGACTTGCCATAATGCTGAGCTACGCCGGTCAACGGCTTGCAGCGTATTTCTTCCAGATCGCGATTATGTCGTCATTCTTTGGCGTATATCCAAAAAATATGCTGTGGTTTTTCAAGGTCGCCTGGTGCAGTGACAGATCGTTCGTGGATACGGCGTCTGCGGGAATGATCGAATAGTATCCCAGGAACCATCCCTGCATCGCGGTGCTTTGAACGCACACGTTGGTAACGGTTCCGATGCTCAGGATGGTCTTGATCCCCCTGGCTCTCAGATACGTGTCCAGCGGAGTATTTGTAAACGCGCCGTAGGTATGCTTGATCACCTCAAGCTCGCCATCGAGCCGCTTGGTCATCTTCTCGTAATACTCGGCTCCCCATGATCCCCCTTGCACGAGAAAATCCGTCTCCGCGAATGGCCGGTCCTTTACTCTGGCAACGTTGCTCGCCACATAGTTCGGCAAGGAATCCTTGAACGTGTGCGTCTGCCTGATCCAAACGACCATAACCCCTGCTTTACGAGCTTCCATAATCAGGTTATTCATGGCCGGAACGGCTGCCTGGATTCTTTTTACATCGAAGCCGGCCTTTCCCAGCTTGCCATTGTCCGCTACGTAGTCATTTTGCATGTCAATGACCAGCAAGGCAGTTATTTGCGGATCAATTTGCTCTTCCAGAGTCTTGAGCATGCCCTTGGGCGCCTGGTTTGGCTGTACCGCAGGCTGGGCGGCCGCAGCCGCAACTGTCATCAGCGACAGTGTGCACAATGAAAATAAAGTAGCAAGCAATGTTATGCGCCCCATGGCTTTCTCCTTAGTTTGAATCTTGTGACTAAGCTTCAGCTGCTCAGAATTGCGCTTCTTTCCTGACTTTTTCCCACGTAGTTAAGCAGGCCGCCGTGCAGGATGATGTCCACCTGGCGCGCGGTGAGGTTATGAGTCACCGCGAAGCGCGTCTGCCGCGTACGGTTGAGCACCATGAACTCGCCCTGCGCCAGCCCCTGGCGCGTGTCGCCGATCTCCAGTTCATCGCCTTGCTGGATCTGCTCGCAGGCCTCGCCATCCTTGAAGATCAGCGGCATGATTCCGAAGTTGATCAGGTTAGCCAGGTGAATGCGTTCGATGCTCTTGGCCAGCACCGCCCTCACGCCCAGGTACATGGGACAAACGGCGGCGTGCTCGCGCGACGAGCCTTGCCCGTAGCTGAGCCCGGCGACGATCACCGAGGCCATTCCCTTTTCCTTGGCTTGCTTGCACCTGGCGGCGAAAGCCGGGTCGAGGTTATGGAAGATGAACTCGCTCGACTTCTGCACGTTCGAGCGGTAGCGGCTTACCGGACCGGCGGGGATGATGTGGTCGGTGGTGATCTTGTCTCCCAGCTTGATGGCGACCACGGCCCGGAGCTGCGCGGGCATGGGGGTGTTGCTGGGCGGAGCCCCGATATTCGGACCGCGAAAGACCTCGCCGGCGTACGAGGGCGCAACGAACATGCTGTCGTCGACGAAGAACTTCGGCGGCGGCTGCACGGCAGGATAGTCGCCACCCAGGCAGCGCGGGTCCGTGAGCTTGCCGTGGAGGGCGGCGGCCACGGCGGCCTCGGGACTGGTGAGGTAAACCTTGGCGTCCCTGGTCCCGCTGCGGCCTTCGAAGTTGCGGTTGTTGGTGCGCACCGAAACCGCTCCGCTCGGCGGCGACTGGCCATAGCCGACGCAGAAGCCGCAAGCCGATTCCAGCACGCGCGCACCGGAATCAATGATGCCGGTCAAAGCGCCGTTATCGGTAATCATCCGCAGCACCTGCCGGCTGCCCGCCACCACGCCAAAGCTGACGTCGGGGTGGACCTTCTTGCCCTTGAGCAGCGCCGCCGTGGTCATCAGGTCCTTGAAGGACGAGTTTGTGCAACTGCCGATCAGCACCTGGTCGACGGCGATTCCCTCCACTTCGCGTATCTTTCTCACGTTGTCCGGCGAATGCGGCAGGGCCACGTTGGGCTCTATGCCGTCGAGCTCCAGGTCGAAGGTGCGGTCATAGCGGGCGCCGGGGTCGGGCTGAAGTTCGACCCAGTGTTCCTCCCGCCCCTGGGCGCGGAAGAACTCCCGCGTAACCTCGTCGCTGGGGAAGATGGAGGTGGTTATGCCGAGCTCCGCTCCCATGTTGGTGATGGTGGCCCTCTCGGGAACGGTCAGTTGACGAATGCCGGGGCCGCCGTATTCGATGAGCGTGCCGACGTTGCCCTTGGTGGTGAAGGTCTTCAGCAGTTCGAGAATAACGTCCTTGGCAGTCACCCAGGGACGCAGCGCGCCATGCAGGTTGACGCGCATGATCTTCGGGTAGGTGAGAAAGAACGGGCCGCCGGCCATGGCTACGGCGATATCGAGGCCGCCCGCGCCGATGGCCAGCATGCCGACGGCCCCGGCCGTGGGCGTGTGGCTGTCGCCGCCAATCAACGTCCAGCCGGGGCGGCTGAGCCGCTCCAGATGCACCTGGTGGCAGATGCCATTGCCCGGTTTCGAGTACAGGATTCCGTGCCTGGCGGCCACGGTCTTCAGGTACTTGTGGTCGTCGGAATTCTCAAACCCCTCCTGCAGCGTAAGGTGGTCCACATAGGAGACCGAGAGCTTCGTCCTGACGCGCTCGATGCCCATGGCCTCGAACTGCAGGTAAGCCATGGTGCCGAGGGCATCCTGGGTCAGCGTCTGGTCGATGCGTATGCTGACTTCAGCTCCGGCCGTCATCTCACCGGAGGCGAGATGCGAGCCGATCAGTTTCTCGGCCAGGTTCCGGCTCATGCCGAGGCCCCCTTTTTATCTTTATCCTTGGCATCGAGCGGGGTAAAAATTTCGTGGAAGTCCTTGGGAGGAACGCCCTTGAAATAGTCCTTCAGTCCCAACTCGGTAATCCATCTGAGCTTGGCCTTGGTGGCCTGGGACATGGTGGCGTCGACCTGCAGCAGGTCGAGCGTGGCGATGACCTCATCCATCTCGTGCTCGCGCCGGGCCGAGTGAATGACGCCGCGCGCTACCAGGTTGTTGATGGTCTCCTTCAGCGAACCGTCGGTCAGCGTCTCTATGACCGATCCCAGAACGTCATCTTCCACGCCGTACTTGTGACCGGCCACCAGCATCTCGATCAGCAGGGTGACGATGCCCTTCATGAAAATGCTGCGAAACATCTTGGAAGCCGAGGCGCTGCCGGCAGGAGCATCCATCAGGGTGATATTCATCCCGTAGGGCGCCATCTTCTCCGTGAACTCCTTGGCGCCCTCGCCGGAAACCGAGATGGGCACCTTGTGGCCGTAGAGGGGAACCGGGCCCATAACCGCGCAGTCCACGAAGCGGGCGGCGGGCGAGATGATCGCGTTGGCCTCTTCCTTGGTCATCGGCGAAGTGGCATTCAGGTCGACGTAGAGCTGGCGCTTCTTCAGGAATGGCCTGGCCGCCTGCGCCAGCGGAACCGACATGTTGGCGCTCACCGCCGAGACCACGATGTCGGCGCTCTCCACCAGCGCCTGCAGGCTGGGAAGCAGCATGACCGCCGCTTCGGCCGCGCGCCTGGTGATCAACTCGGACTGCGGCGCCACGTTCCAGAACTTGTCGTAGGCGATGACTCCCTCCAGGCCCTCTTTCCTGAGCCCCTTGCTGATGTTGAAAGCAGCCTCGCCGAATCCGATAAAGCCGAGCTTGAACATGTGAAGTTCTCCTCAGAAAAGCGTACGTCAGCCCAAAAACAGGGCGGGACGTGGGGCACCCGCCTTTGTGAAAATTCAAATTGATCCACTACCCAAGTTCGCCCTCTCTGGCGAAAAAGCTGGAATCGCCGGTCTTGATTCCCTCTGGACGGGTACTTTGAGTCGTGGCAAAGATTAGCGCGTTTTCATCCCGCATCGCAAGCCCGCGTCTCGGGGTCCCCGGCGAATTTGGCATTCGCCGGGGTGACTTTGCGCGGCTTCGGCCGGAACGACATGGCGTGTTCCTGGTGGAACACATCAACACCGGAATCGCTAGAAGGTAGTAGACACCGTAAAGCGGAAAGTATTGGCAGGCTCCTTCAAGCGGTAGCCGACCCCGAAGAGCGCCATGGTCTGTTGATAGGTATAGTCTCCGGCCCCGCCCGGCGGGAACATGCTGCGTTGAATGAGTGACTGGCCGGCTGGCCCCGTCGGCGGGATAGCAACGGTGTCCAGGCGTTTCGGGTTGTAGGCGTAGTAGATGCGGAATGGAGCATTGATGATGGGAAGAATGACCTGCAACTCCAGCCCGGTGGACATGCGCAGAATGCCATTGGTCCCGGAGATTGGGCGGACATCCGCCGGGAAATTGAAGCCGGGAAGGAAGCTCTGTAACGTGTTGTTGGTATTGCAGTAAATGCCAACGCAACCGTAATCAGTGCGGTTGTTCAGCCCATTGGGCAATCCGGTCGAGGGGTCGAACCCACTCAAGATGTTGGGGGCGATGCGCAACTGCGACTGGCGCAAAATCATGTCCCAGCCGGCATCGGCGAAAACCGCCAGCGTAACCGGGCCGATGATGGGTATGCGGTACTCCGCATTAGTCACGAAGCTGGTGTCGCCGCCGGGGAAGATCAACTGGTAAATCGGAATGTTAGCCACCTGTCCCGGGCTGCGCGGATTGTTGGGGTTGATGGGGACGGTTGTGCCCGGCGGGTTTTGGATGGTCACCTGGGTGGTGCTGGCCAGCCAGGCCACCGGGGAAACGCTGCGCACGTCGAAACCGCGCAGATCGGTATCGCCGCCGAGGAAGGCGCGCTCGAAGGGGGACACGCCAACCCCGCCGTATCCGCTCACATGGGAGGCCAGGATGCGGAAGCCGAACGTCTGCCGCCCTTCCTCGGGGTGGCCGTACTTCGGGCGGAAGCCCTTCATTGGGATGAATTCTTTGTACTCGATGGTCGGGCGGAGCATATTCACGTTGCCGCCAATGCCGCCGATATCGAATGACGCAAAGAAGCTCTTTCCGTTGTGTGGCCGCATAGGATAATCGATGCGGTTCCAGCTGAAGTTCGGCGTCAGCTTGCTGGTCCTTATCCCGTTGAGGGCATTGGGGCCGGAGATATTGCGGAAAGCGATGTCCTGGAAAAACAACTGCGAAGCCGTGGTAAAGGTCGAAATCGAGGAAACGTCAAAGCCGTAGGTCAAGCCCACGCGCTTGAAAGAACGCTTGATCGGGTAGCTGGCCGAGACCGTGAATCCGGTGCTCGACTGCGAGTAGTTTTGCAGCGAGTTGAGCACCGCCGCGGGCAGGTTCAGGTTGCCGTTGAAGAACAGGTTCGCCTGCTTGGCCTGGTTGTAGTCGAAGCGCCGGCTGTAAACCGTGAAACCCGTCTGCAGTGGGCGGTCGAACAAGTAGGGCTCGGTGAAGGCGAAGGTAATGTCGCGCTGAAACTGGCCGACGGTCCCTCCCAGCGTCAGGGTCTCGCCCAAGCCGAGAAAGTTGTTGGTGCTGTAGGTCAGGCCGATAAAGGTTCCGGCCAAGCCGCTGACGCCGCCGGTGAGGCCGATGGTGTTCTTGCCCTTTTCCTTCACCTTGAGGGTGATATCGACGGAGGTTTCGGCCGGGAACTGGCGGACTTCCGAGTCTTTCTCCGGCTTTAGAGGCTCAAAGTACTGGAGCTGATTGAGGCGCAGCAGAGAGACTTCCCAGAGCTGGCTGTTGTAGACCTGGCCCTCCTCCAGCATCAGTTGGCGGCGTATGACTTTGTCGCGGGTGGTGGTGTTGCCCTGGAACTCGATCCGGCGCACGTAAAACTGTTTGCCTTCGTCGACGTCGATCTTCACGCTGATCAGCTTGCGCTTTTCGTCGAATGTCAGGTCCGGCACCGCGGTGAAGTTGATGTACCCGAAGGCTCCGTAAGACTTGCGCATCTGCTCCAGGCCTTTGCGCATCAGCTCGGCGTTGAAAATTTCTCCGTCCTTCATGCGGAACAGCTTGCGCAAGCTGGCGGTGTTGCTGATTACCTTGTTGCCGCTGAAGGTGATCGTCTTCAAACGATAGCGCGCGCCCTCTTCGACCGGCACGGTAATGTCCGCCACTTTGCCCCGCTTGGGCTTGACCAGGTACCAGCTAAGCGAAGTCTTGTCGTGAATGCTGGTCTTGGGGTCCTGCACCACGGCCTTGTAGTAGCCCAGCGTCTGATACTGGTAGCGGACGCGTTCGGCGTCTTCGCTGAGCTTGCTGGTGTCAAAGGTGCGGGCGAACAGGTTTTCCAGGATTATGCTGTGGGGGATGCCGAGCGGGTGGGTGTTCTTCATGGCCCGCTTGAGGGTGCGCGCGCTGACCCGCTTGTTGCCCTGGAAGCTGATCTTGCCTACCTTGACCTTGGGGCCTTCCTTGATGACGAACCTGACCCCGACGGAGGCGGGAGGAATGGAGTAAACTTCGGTGCGGACCGTCGCGTACAGGCGTCCGTGCGCCGCCTCAATTTCCTTGATCACCACTTCGGCCCGCTTGACGCGCGTGGGATCGAACCGGCTCTCCTGGCTCATCCCGACCTTGCGCTCCTTGAACTTGTCCAGCAGGTCGCTTTGCGAAATCGCGGACAGGCCCTCGTACCTGATTTCGCGGATGGTGGGCTTCTCCTTGACGTACACGTAAATGACCCAGCCCTTCGGGGTCTGCTCGCGCTCGAAACGCAGATCATCGAAGTAGCCGGTGTTCCACAGCGCGTTGAAGTCCCTTTCCAGCACCGCCGGGTCGTAAACATCGCCGCGGCGGGTGCTCATGAGTCCGCGAATGGTATCGGTGGGAACGCGCCGGTTCCCCCTCGGCACAATATCGGAAATAACTTCCTGCTGGGCCTGCGCCAACGCGCACAGCAGCAGAGCAAAAGCCAAAAAACGAAGCCAGCGGCCGCCGGAAAGAACCGGGCGGCGGTTCCGAGCCACAAGACAGGCGTTATCAGTGCCAGGAATGGGACAACCTCGGGTACAAAGACTTTGTTCCTGCGTGAATTTTTTGATTATACGAGAGTAGCAGCGCGAATCCAAAACCGGGCCTGCAGCCGGCCCGGTACAAAATGGGCAATATGGCCTTTTTCTGCCTCACTCGCGGCCGCCAAGCGCCTCAACCGCTACCAAAGTGGAGTAGAAGGTCGGAGCCCGGCCCAGGTCCGTCAAACGCTGAGAGGTCAGGGCGTTGATATTGACGCCTCCGGGGCTGAGCTTGGCCCAGCCCAGCCTGGCCACCACCAGTCCTGGCAGTATCGAGTCATCAAGCTTTGCCGGGAGCACCAATTCCCCGCGGTCGTTATAGACGCGAACGCGGGCGCCTTCGCTGATGCCGCGCGCGCCGGCATCGCCGGGGTTCATCTCCAGGCATGGCGGCGGCTCCAGGCCCTGGTGCGAGGGCAGATTGCAGAAGGTCGAGTTCAGAAAATTGTCCGGCTTGCGGGGCAGCAGCTCCAGGCTGAAGCGCCGGTTGCCCGAGTGCCGCGATTCGGCGGGCGGACGGAAGACCGGCAAAGCGTCCAGCCCCTGCGCCGCCAGGCTGGCGCTGTAGAACTCCGCCTTGCCGCTCGGCGTCAGAAAACCGCCGCGGGCGAAGGGCAGAAAAGGCGCGTCCGTGGAGTTCCCGGCAGACGCCGCCTCTGCGTCTGTTGGGGCCGGAAAGTTCAGCCGCACGTGGCCTTCGCGTTCGAGCCGCTGACGATCGATTCCCGCCAGCACCGGGTGCGAGGTGGCCAGCGCCGTGTCGATGGCTTCGTCCGGCGATTGCTTGAAACAGGCATCCTGGAACCCCATTCTTCGCGCCAGCTCGCTGAAAACTTCGAAATTGCTGCGCGATTCCCCGAGCGGCGCAATCGCCGGCTGCGAAACCTGCAGGTAGTAGGTCCCGTACGAGGTCTGCAAGTCCTTGTGCTCGAAAAATGTGGTCGCGGGCAGAACGATGTCGGCATAGTCGGTGGTGTCGGTCAGGAACTGCTCGTGAACCACCGTGAACAGGTCAGGACGCATCAGCCCACGCACCACGGCATTGTGGTCGGGGCACACCGCGGCGGGGTTCGAGTTATAGACAAACAGCGCCTTCACCGGAGGATCGTTCAGTTTCTCCAGTGCGCTGCCCAGCTCCACCATGTTGACCGTGCGCGCCGGACGCCCCAGCGCCTTTTGCATCAGCTCCGGCTGCTGCAAGCCGGCCTTGTTAAGCGGGAACATGCCGCTGGCCGACCACAGCAGGCCTCCGCCCACCTGTTTCCATGATCCGGTGAGGCAGGGCAGCATGCACACCGCGCGCATGGCCTGCCCGCCATTCCCGGTGCGCTGCACGCCGTATCCGACGCGAATCACAGCCGGCCGGGTGCTGGCGTAGTCGTGCGTCAGCCGGTGGATATCGGCGGCGGAGATGCCTGTCCACTTGGCCGCCCACTCGGGCGTGCAGCTTTCGACGTGCCGCTGCAACTCGTCGAAGCCATGGGTATGGAGCCGGACGTAATCGGCATCGTAGAGGCGCTCGCCGATGATGATGTGCATCATTGCCAGCGCCAGGGCCATGTCGGAGCCCGGATGAATCCGCAGGTACCAATCGGCGCAGCGCGCCGTGCGGGTCGGATACGGATCGACCACGATCAGCTTGGCGCCATGCCTCCGCGCCTCCTCGATAAAGGGCCAGAGGTGGACGTTGTTGCCGTGGATGTTTGCGCCCCACACCAGGATGAGCCGCGAGTGGCGGAACTGCTCCGGCTCGGTGCCGGCCTTGAGCCCATAGACACTCAGGATGGCGGCCTCGCCGGCAGCGGAGCAGATGGTGCGTTCCAGTTGCGAAGCGCCCAGGCGATGGAAGAACCGCCGGTCCATGGTGCTGCCGTTCAGCGTTCCCAGGGTGCCGCCGTATGAGTAGGGAAGGATCGCCTCGCCTCCAAACTCGTCGCGAATCTGCCGCAACAGCTCGGCGATCTCGTCGAGCGCCTCGTCCCAGGAGATGCGGGCAAAGGCGTCGGTCTGCCGCGTGCTGCCGCCGGGACCTTTCGCCTTAACGCGCCGCAGCGGATAGAGAACACGGTCCGGCGAGTAAACCCGGTCGAGATACTTGGCGACCTTGGCGCAAAGAAAGCCGCGGGTGACCGGATGGGCCGGGTCGCCCTGGATGCGCGTGGCCCGCCCGTCTTCCACCGTGATGAGGACGCCGCAGGCATCCGGACAGTCGTGTGGGCAGGCGGCATGTACAACTTGTTTCATGGACAAGATTATTTCACACCGGCAGCCCGCGCTCCGCCGCAAATGGCTGTAACACCTGTCACAAACCCTTAGTCCTGCAACTCGCATCTAAGTTCCTGAATCCCTGTGAAGGGAGCATTCTGGCTTCAGCGCTCGCTGCTGCCGGGCAAACCTGCCATGATTCCGTCCAGTCCGGTGTTGATTGCCAAGCTCACGGCGGCGGCGGCCTCCGCCGCGAAGGAGTGCGAGACCGAGCGCCGGGAAAACCAGCGGCTTTGCCATGAGAATGCGCGCCTGCGCGAGGGCCTGCAGCAGGCGCTGCAGCAGGCCGACCAGGATTGCGCCGCCCGCCAGGAGCAGTTGCGCATAGCCGAGAGGGCAGCCAAAGCGGCGGCTTTCGATTGGGACCTCAAGAGCCATGCCGATCGCTCCTCTCCCGAGCTTTACGCCCTTTATGGCCGCACGCAGGAGGAGATGGGCCCGGGCCTGGAAGGCTGGCTGCGGCACATGCACCCGGAAGACCGCCCCGCCATCGAGCGCGCGGTGGCGCGCGCCATACAAGACCGGGCGGCGCTGGAAATCGAATTTCGCGTTATCCGCCCTGATGGCGAACTCGTTTGGATGGCGGCGCAAGGGCTGGTCCAGTACGACGCCGACGAGAAGCCGGCGCGGCTGGTCGGGATCACCATCGATGTCACCGAGCGCAAGCGGGCGCAGGAGGCGATGATCGCGGCCGAGAAAATAGCCTCGGCGGGACGCATGGCGGCCACCATCGCCCACGAGATCAACAATCCCCTGGAAGCGGTTACCAACCTGATCTTCCTGGCGGCCAGCGATGCGCAGATCAGCCCCACCACGCGCGAATACCTGGAAATGGCGCAGGACGAGTTGCGCCGCGTCTCGCATACCGCCCGGCAGACGCTTGGCTTCTATCGCGAAAGCGCGGCACCATCGCCCACCCAGGTGGACGCCCTGGTGCAGGAAGTACTGAGCTTGTACAACCGGCGGCTGGCGCAGCAGTCCATCAAGTTGCAAGCCCGGCTCCGCAGCCGGGCAACGATTCGGGCCGTGGGCGGGGAGATTCGCCAGGTTGTCTCAAACCTTATTGCCAATGCGGCCGACGCCTGCGGGGTCGGGGCGAGGATCACGGTTGGAGTGGCTGACTGCACCCTCCGCGACGGCGCCAAAGGAGTGCGGATTACGGTGGCCGACAGCGGCTCGGGCATTGCCAACTCGGTACGCGCGCGCATCTTCGAGCCGTTCTTCACCACCAAGCGCGCGGTCGGCACCGGCCTGGGACTGTGGGTGACGCGCAGCCTGGTCGAGAAGCACGGCGGTTCCATCCGCGTGCGCAGCACCGAAGGCCGGGGCACGGTGTTCTGCGTCTTCCTGCCAGCCCAGGGCCCGGCGACAGCCAATTCTCAAGCGATGCGCGCGGCGTAGCCCAAAGCCCCACATTAGCTCCGCCTTTGGCTGCGCAAATGTGGGCCACCCAATAGATATTGAAGTGAGACGAACAGCACAACAAAAAATCCTCAGGGTGGCCCACATTTAGGGCGCAAGTCCTAAATGTGGGGACATCGCTCTTCTCTTATCCGCCGTCCACTTGGACTCTATCTCCACACCGCAATCCTCGCCCGTTGCGTAGTGGCGGAAGCTGCTCCACGGCCAGTCTTCGGGCTTTTCGCACAAACCACGGT
>JBEKQR010000103.1:0-11539 GCA_049519515.1 Candidatus Korobacteraceae bacterium | reverse complement strand
TCAGCACGCAGATCAAGCAGTTTGAAGAAGAACTCGGGCTGCTGCTATTCGAGCGCACCAGCAGGTGGGTGCGGCTGAGTCCGGCGGGCGAAAATCTGCTGCCGCTGGCGAACAGCATCCTCGAGGCGGCCGACCGGCTGAAAACGGCCGCTAAGCAAAGCGCCGAGGGGGCCATTGGCCTGCTTTCCATCGGCTACCTGCCTTCCTCGCTTGGACCCTTACTGGCCGAGGCCATGCGTACCTTTCACGCCGCGCATCCTAACGTGCAGATTTCACTGGTCGAGCAGCGGGCGCCTCAACAGATTGAGGCGATTCTTAACGGTTCGCTCGACATTGCGCTGACACACGGAAAAGTAGACCAGAGCGAGTTGGCAGCCGAGCTTTTCAGCGAGGCTGACGTGGCGATAGCTTTGCACAGAGGCCATCGCCTTGCCCGCAAGGCAAGGATCCCTTTGGAGAGCCTGAGAGGAGAGCAACTGGTTCTGCTCCGGCACGAATTAACTTACGGATTTTACGATCCATTCTTCGCCGCCTGCACCGCCGCCAATGTCAATTTGCCGGTCTTTCAGTACACCAACGATTTTGTGACCAAGCTCTGGCTGGTTTCGGCGGGGTTCGGCGTTTCTCCCACGATGCTGCCGTCCTCGCTGCACTTCGCCATAACCGACGTTGTATTCCGCCCGCTCACCATCCATTTGCCGAAATCGAAGCTTTTCCTCGTTCACCGCAAGGCGAACCTCTCTCCTCTGCTGCGAACCTTCGTAGATCATGTGAGACAAGCGCGCGCCAAATAGAGCAGCCGGCGGCAGTAAAGAACCCGCCGGCGAGGGCGCCGGCGCTAAGGCGGCGGGCTCGCCGGCAGTCACAGCGGGACACCCGGCACAGCCCCCGGTGCTGCCCTCTGCCGCATGACGCACATTTCCGGCATAAACTGGCGCGGACGGCGCCTCCGCTGCTAGTTCTGATTTGAGTATCAATCCTTCCTATCAATATATTGGCGCTAATCGGAATTCTTATATAACCTTCCACTCCCAAACGAAGCTTTTGGTAACGACTGCCCGCCAGCCGGGGTTTGGAGCCCGGCCTCGGGACTGTCTTTGCTGAGGACAGCGAGGCGTCGTTATCTCTGGGGCCAGTCGACTAGCCTGAAACACAGTTCCGTCCGAGCAGGCGATTTCCGGGATCGCGGATCACGAGGAGGAAGGGATGGGCAAGCCACTCTACAAGAGCCTCTATTTTCAGGTCATCATAGGTGTAGCCTGTGGCATTACCTTGGGCATGGTGGCCCCGAAGCAGGCCGTCGAATGCAAGCTGCTGGCGGATATCTTTCTAAAGCTGATCAAGATGATGATCGCCCCGGTGGTGTTCTGCACCCTGGTGGTCGGCATAGCGGGCTCGCGCACGTCGGGGGGCAAGGTAGGGCGGGTGCTGCTGAAGTCGATGATCCTGTTTCACGCCTTCACCATTATCTGCCTGCTGCTTGGCCTGGGCGCCATCACGCTGGCCAAACCCGGCGCGGGCCTCAATATCAATCCCGCCACCCTCAACACCTCCAGCATCAACTACCTGACCAGTTCGGGGGCGAAAATCAGCACCTTCTCCGACTTCGTTATGCACGTGATCCCCAGTTCCTACGTCGCCGGGCTGGCGCAAGGAGACGTGCTGCCGGTGCTGCTCATTGCCATCATGACCGGGTTCAGCATTATCCATTCCGGTAAAAAAGGGGAACTCGTGCTGAGCGTGATTCAGTCGGCCATGAAGATAGTTTTCAACATCATTGGCTATATCATCAAGCTCGCCCCGCTGTGCGCCTTCGGCGCAATGGCTTTTACCGTGGGCAGATACGGGGTGGGCGCGCTGAAATCCCTCGGCCAACTGGTTATTCTGTTCTATCTGTTGTGCGCGATTTTCTGGACGTTCTTTCTCGGCGCGCTCTGCCGGTTCTACGGGTTCAGCATCTTCCGGCTGCTGGCGTATATCAAGGAAGAGCTTTGGATTACGCTGGGCGCGGCCAGCAACGAACCGGCGATGCCGGGCATGCTGATGAAGATGGAGAGGCTTGGGTGTGATCGCGGCGTCGTAGGCCTTACCATACCGGCGGCCTATGCTTTCAACCTCGACGGCACCGCCATTTATCTATCCTTCGCCACCATGTACATCGCGCAAGCCTGCAACATCCATTTGAGTTGGGGCAAGATCTTCCTGATGCTGATCATCATGTTGATCTCGGTCAAGGGATCGGCAGGCGTATACGGCGCACCACTGGTGGCGCTGGTCGCCACCCTTTCGGTCTTCCCCGATGTCCCGGTGGCCGGCATCACCCTGATCATCGGCATCGACCGCATCCTGGCCGAGGCGCGCGGCACGGTCACGGTTCCGGGTCACGCGGTGGCGACCATCGTCACGGCCATATGGGAAAAATCCTGCGACCTTAACAAATTGAAAGCCGAATTGAAGAACCCAACTTACAACTACAATGCGCTTGGGGAACAAGCTGTGGCGGAGGAACCTGCTGCCGCAACCGCGGGCACATAGGGCAGTTTGATTGCGGATCTCGGGATAAAGGGCTGGGGCCTTCCAGTGCGCCTCAGCCTTTCATCTTGGCGATTCACAAGATGTAATGCCGGTTACACTCGTCATTGGAGAGGCAATCTTATGCTGGTTGATGTCTATGCGGAATATGCGCGGCGTGACGCCGGGCGCGATCTTTCCCCGGAAGTTATCCACTACGCCAAACGTGTGTTGCTCGACTGGTTCTCAGCGCTGATTCCCGGAACCCGTGTCTCACCGGCCGTCAATCTGGTGCAGGCCTATGCCGCCGAATTGGGGCATGGCAGATCCAGTCTGCCGGGGCTGGGCACCGTGGCTTTCCCCGGGACTGCCGCCTGGATCAATGGAAGCGCCTCGCACGCGGTCGAGTTTGATGACATTTATCGCGACGCCATTTACCACCCCGGTTGTCCGACCATTGCGGCTGCGCTGGCGGCGGCGGAAGACCGCGGCAGGTCGGGCCAGGAGTTGCTGAAAGCCATCACCATCGGATATGAGATCTCGACGCGCATCGGGGCGGCCATTCAACCTTCTCATTACAAGTTCTTTCATACGACGGGGACAGTGGGGCCTTTCGGCAGCGCGGCAGCCGCGGTGACGTTGCTGGCGCCCAAAGACGCCAATGCGGCGCGCCATGCCTTGGCCACCGCGGCCTCCCTTGCCGCCGGACTACAGCAGGCATTCCGCTCCGATGCCATGACCAAGCCCCTGCACGCCGGGCATGCCGCCTGGGTGGGAGTGGCCGCCGCCACCGGCGCCGCCCACGGCGTCACCGGCGCGCTCGACGTACTTGAGGGCCAAGCCGGGTTCATCGCCGCGCTTTCGCAGGTGAAGCCATCCTCGCGGTTCACCGACGGCCTGGGCGAGCACTACAACATCACGGAGATGACGCAAAAGAATCACGGCTGCTGCGGGCATACTTTTTCTTCCATCGATTCCGTGCTGCTGCTGCGCGCGCAGAACAACCTTGATCCATCCGGGATAGGCTCCATCGCGATTGATACCGCGCAGATACCCATCAATGTGACGGGCAATTTCGCGCCGCGCACGGAATACGAGGCGAAGTTCAGCCTTCCCTATGTAGTCGCGCATGCGTTGCTTTACGGTTCTGTCCGGCTCAATGCCTTCACCGCCGAACGACTTGCCGATCCGGCCATTCGCAACCTGATGAGCAAGATAACCTTGCGGGCGGATGCGGAGATGACGGCCAAGTTCCCGAACTTCCGCTCGGCCAGGGTGGCTATCACCATGCAGGACGGCCGCCGCTTCGAGCACTTCCAACCGCACCGGAAGGGAGACCCGGAAGCGCCACTGTCGGATGCGGAACTCAATGACAAATTCCATGAACTGACGTCGCCGGTCATCGGGCGGGCAGCCGCCACTCAACTGCTCGACCAGCTATGGAACATGGAGAAGCTGCAAGTCGCCGATTTGCGGCTGGCTGAGCTGAAGAGCCTGGAACCGTTGCGCTCCCGGCAAACTGCCAGGTGATGTGCATATAGAGCCGGGGAAACACAGCGGCGATAATGGCCGTTGCGGAACAGTAGGCGCTCGGCCGCTTGAGGCTGGAGTCGCGGGCGTGAGATATGGGGATTACCCATGAAGATACGGCGAGTTGAGACACGAATCGTCAGCATCATCGAAAACGAGTCGCTCGCCGGGCTGCCTGTCTCGCCAGCCATAACCAGGCCCTTTGTCACCTTACACGGCGCACGATGACTTCGCCGGACTTGCGCGGGTCACGGGAAAGCAAGGTTAAAACAAAAAATGTCTTCAACAATATTGGTTACGGTGCCGACGTTGGCGGCGGCGGGTCTGGAGCGGCTGCGGACTGCCGGATGCAAGACCATCTTCATCAGCAAAGCCGGGGGCGTGCCCGAGATGATCGAGCGCCTGCGGGCTGAACCGGTCGATGCGGTGATCGTTCGCCAGTTGCCGTTCGGCGCGGAGGCGATTGAGGCGGCTCCGCGGCTGAAGGTCATCTCGCGTCACGGCGTCGGCTATGACGGCGTCGACCTGGATGCCGCCACACGGCGGGGCATTCCGGTGCTGATCGCGCCCGCGGCCAATTCCATTTCGGTGGCCGAGTTGACGGTCGGCCTGATGCTGGCGGCGGCGCGGGCCATACTGCGGCACGATGCCGCGATTCGTTCCGGCGCCTGGGCCCGCTCGCATGTTGGTATGCAGCTGTCCGGGCGCACCATCGGGCTGGTGGGAGTGGGCGCAATAGGCCGCATCGTGGCGCGTGCAGCCGCCGGGCTCGGTATGCGCGTAATCGCCTACGATCCATACATTCGTCCTGCATCGGGCGAGTCATCGGCGATTGAGTTTGTGGAGTCGCTCGACACCCTCCTCGAACGCTCGCATGTGTTGTCGCTGCACTGCCCGTTGACCGACGCGACCCGCAACCTGATTGGCGCCGCGCAATTGGCGCGTCTGCCCAAAGGAGCCATCCTGGTCAACGCCGCACGCGGCGGTCTGGTGGACGACCTTGCTCTCGCCGAGGCGCTGCGCACGGGTCAAGTGGCTGCCGCCGGCTTGGACACCTTCCCCAAGGAGCCCTTGCCCGCGGGCCATCCGTTTTTTGCGCTTCCCAACATCGTCATGACGCCGCACATGGGCGGTTCAACCGATGCCGCGCTGGACTCAGTGGCTTTGATCGCGGTCGAGCATGCTCTGGCGGTCCTGAACGGCTCGCCCATCGATCGCGCGGTGTGCGTCAATCCGTCGGTTTTGAAAGATTAGGAATGCACGAGCAGAGCTTAGCCTCGTAGAGAGATTACTTTGGGATCGACAATCACGGAAAAAATCCTGGCCCATGCCGCCGGCGTCGAGACGGTGACGCCAGGCGAGATCATCACCGCCAAGGTCGATGCGGTGATTGGGCACGACATTACCACTGCGGCCTTCCGCGAGCTGGAGAAGATGAAGGTCGACAAAGTGTTCGACCGCAGCAAGGTTTATTTCACCGTCGACCATTTTGTCCCCAGCCCGACCCTGGAGGCTGCCGCTCAGCTCAAGGATCTTGGCGAGTACATCAAGAAGTACGAGATCGAGCACTGGTTCGAACAGGGACGCGGAGGAATCTGCCACGCGATCTTTCCCGAGGCGGGGTTGGTTCGGCCGGGCATGGTGATTGTCGGCAGCGATTCGCACACCTGCACCTACGGCGCCCTGGCGGCGTTTTCCAGCGGGCTGGGCGCAACCGATGTGGCCGCTGCAATGGCGTTGGGAGAGCTGTGGCTGAAGGTGCCCGCGTCTTTGCGGTTTGTCTTCGACGGCGCACTGCAGCCGATGGTGACCGGCAAAGACCTGATCCTGCACACCATCGGGCAGATCGGCGTAGATGGCGCGCTCTATAAGGCGATGGAGTTCACCGGCGAAACGATCAGGACATTGCCCATCGACGACCGCTTTACGATCTGCAACATGGCCGTCGAAGCCGGCGCGAAAAATGGAATCATCGCGGCCGACGAAATTACCATGCAGTATCTCGAGGGCAGAATGCGCGGAACGTATCTTACCTTCAGCAGCGACCCGGATGCGGCTTACGAGATCGAATACCGTTGGGACGCGTCCGCCATAGAGCCGCTGGTCGCGCAACCGTTTCTGCCATCCAACGTTGCGCCCGCACGCGAGGTGAAGAACGTCAAAGTCGACCAGGTCGTCATTGGGAGCTGCACGAATGGACGGATCAGCGATCTTCGCGCCGCCGCCCAGATCATCAAGGGCAAGAAGGCCGCGCGCGGCGTCAGAGTAGTGGTTTTCCCGGCTACCCAGCAGATCTACCTCGAAGCGATGAAAGAGGGGCTGCTGGAGATCTTCGTGGAAGCGGGAGCGATGATCTCCCCGCCCATCTGCGGTCCGTGTCTTGGCGGCCACATGGGCCTGTTGGCCGACGGAGAAGTGGCGATTGCGACCACCAACCGCAACTTCGTAGGTCGCATGGGTCACAAGAACAGCAAGGTGTATTTGGCTTCCCCGTACACGGCGGCGGCGTCCGCCGTAGCGGGCTACATTATCGATCCAAGGCAGGTGAGCTAAAGTGGCCGGCAAGGCATGGAAGTTTGGCGACGATGTAGATACGGACGCGATCATCCCGGGAAGGTTCTTGGCGAATTGGAACAAAGCTCCCGAGAAACTGAAGGAGCACTGTTTTGCGGACATGAGCCCCACGTTCGCGTCGCAGGTGCAAGCCGGGGATTTCGTGGTGGGAGGAAGGAACTTCGGCTGCGGGTCCTCGCGCGAAGCGGCGCCTGTCGCGATCAAGATGGCAGGCGTGAAGGTAGTGATCGCCCAATCGTTTGCGCGTATTTTCTATCGCAACGCCATCAACGTGGGTCTTCTCGCCTTGGAGTCGCCCGCCGCCTCGGCCGGGATCTCCACGGGGGATCTGCTGGAGGTCGACACGGTCGCGGGAACGATCAGGAACCTGACCCGGCAGCAAGCGTACAACTTCAAGCCGATTCCTTCTTTCCTCCAGCAGATTCTCGATCTCGGCGGATTGGCGCCGTACGTGACTCATCGACTGACTGCGGCCAAGTTCACTGAACGCGACTTCGGGCCCGCTGCGGCGAATTCACTTCTACGGAACGGGCCCAAGACGGTCAAGTAGGGCTCTGCGGCTTGACCCGCTCAATACCGGCAGATGATCATGAAGGGGAACACCTTTCCTCGGGAGCCGCCAACTTGTCCCAGATAACGAAGTTCTTGCTGACCGACGATCATATTCCTTCCATATGGATTAACGTCCTGCCGCTGTTGAAAGAGCCGATGGCGCCTCCGCTGCATCCGGGGACGCTGAAGCCGCTGGCTCCGGCGGACTTGGCGCCCATCTTCCCCGAGGCGCTGATCGCCCAGGAGTTCTCGCCCAAAACCGAAGTTGATATTCCCGGCGAAATACTCGACGCCTACCGGTTGTGGCGTCCGACTCCCTTGTTCCGCGCGCGCCGCCTGGAGAAGGCGCTCGATACTCCGGCGCGCATTTACTACAAGTACGAGGGCACCAGTCCGGCGGGCAGCCACAAGCCCAACACGGCCATTGCTCAGGCTTACTACAACAAGCAGGCGGGCATTCGCCGCTTGAGTACCGAGACCGGCGCCGGGCAGTGGGGCAGCGCCCTGGCCCTGGCCTGCCGCATGTTTGGCATGGACTGCACGGTCTACATGGTCAAGGTGAGTTACCAGCAGAAACCCTACCGGCGCATGATGATGAACGTCTGGGGAGCCGAGGTGTTCGCCAGTCCCAGCGATAAGACCAATTCCGGGCGCGGCGTGCTTGCGCAGGCGCCGGATTCGCCCGGCTCGCTCGGTATCGCCATCAGCGAGGCCGTCGAGGACGCTGCTACCCATGCGGACACCAACTATTCCCTCGGCAGCGTGCTGAACCATGTCCTGCTGCACCAGACCGTCATCGGCCAGGAAGCCAAAAAACAGATGGCCCTGGCCGGCGATGCTCCCGACGTGGTGATTGGCTGCTTTGGCGGCGGCAGCAACTTCGGCGGCATTGCCTTACCCTACGTCGTCGATAAGCTCAACGATTCCGGCGCGGGCTCGCGCGTGCGGCTGATGGCCGTCGAACCGCAGGCCTGCCCCTCGCTGACCAAAGGCTCCTTCGCCTATGACTTCGGCGACACCGCCAAGCTCACGCCGCTGGTCAAGATGTACACGCTGGGCCACGACTTCGTTCCCGCCAGCATTCACGCCGGCGGGCTGCGCTACCATGGCGCCTCGCCACTGATGAGCCACCTGGTTAACCAGCGGGTGATCGAGGCCCGCTCCTATCCTCAGAACCCCTGCTTCGAGGCGGCGCTGCAATTTGCGCGCACGGAAGGCATTTTGCCGGCGCCCGAATCGTCGCACGCCATCAGGGGCGCCATCGACGAGGCCTTGCAGGCGCGCGCCGAGGGCAAGCCGCGTACCATCCTCTTCTGCTTGAGCGGCCACGGCCATTTCGACATGTCCGCCTACGACGCCTACATGGCGGGCAAGCTGCAAGACTACGAGTATCCCGCGGAAGAGGTGCAACGCAGCTTGAAGTCGCTGCCGACTACGAGTACTTAAGCTGCTTATCGGAAACGGACCGGCTGGCCCACCGCGGGCTGGAGGCGTAATACCTTCGCGGCGCTTGTGTCGTGCGTGCTTAGGCTGGCAAACGCGCATCGCCCGCGGCTTATTCGCTGATCTGGGCGATTCTCTTTGCCATCCTCATCTTTTCGTTCAGCTTTCCCAATCTTTGATACATGATGCGCTGGCTTTGCGGCGAGCCGGCTCCGTGCATGCTCTCGATCAGGGCGGTTCCAGCCGTCATATTTTCCAGTAACCGCAGAGCTTTCATCCGTGCTTCGGTCGAGACCCCTTCGACACCTTTCAGATACTTCTCAATCAACTTTCCGACTTCGGCGTTGCGCAGGTCCTTGCCCGCCGGCAGCGTTGCCAGAAGGCCTCCCCCAATATCCTGCGCCAGCCGGGAAATTTCATATATGGCGCGCGTGATGTTGTGCTTGGCACAGTTGGCCAGCAATGGTTCAGGATAGTAGGAACCACTGCGGGTTCTCGATCCCATCGCCGAACAAGCTATCGAGGCGGCATACACCGTTTCCGTGAGGTGCAACATCTCGACCAGCTTATCTTTGATATGAGAGGCCCCAAGAGTGCCCTGGTACTGGGCAGTCAGCGCGGCGGCTCCGATCATCACATCGGCAACCCCGCCCTTGCAGCCGCCGTAATTCTGGCGATGCAGGGTGGCGAAGCGCTCGACCAGAATCCCGCTGAAGTCAATCTCGCCGCACATGAATACCCGCTCCCAGGGAACGAAGACATCATCGAATATCACCAGCGCCTCGCCCCCGACCATGCCGAATTCAGGGTTGCCGGCGTCGATGCCCTGGTCTTTGCGTTCGTCATTGCTCTGCCGGCCAAAGATCATGGTGATGCCGGGCGCATCCAGCGGAATGGCGGCCACTATGGCGTACGCCTCGTCGCCTTCCTGCATCGCCTGGCAGGGCATGATCATGATCTCGTGGCTGTTGACGGCGCCGGTCTGATGCGCCTTCGCCCCCCGGACCACCACGCCGTCAGCCCGCTTGGCCACCACCCGCGTGAACAGGTCCGGGTCGGCCTGCTGGCTGGGGCGCTTGGAACGGTCGCCTTTAACATCCGTCATGCCGCCGGCCAACATGAAGTTTTCCTGCTGAATGCAACGCAAGTAGTTCTCCAACCGGCGGAAGTACTGGGTGCCGTATTTCCCGTCGATTTCGTAGGTCGTGATGTAGAGCGCGTTGAGGGCGTCGAAACCCACGCAGCGCTGGAAGCAGCTCGCCGTCTCGTGCGCCACCGCCCGCAACATCTGCACCTTCTTGATCAGGTCGTCGACTGAGCGGTGGATGTGGGTAAAACGGCTTATCCTGGCGCCGGTAAGATGACTCTTCGCCGTCAGCAGATCCTCGAATTCGGGCTGCAGGGCCATCTCATACGTCTTGGCGGCACAGTTAATGTGCGGCGCGAAAGCCGGAAAGGCGCTGCGATCGGCTACCTTCTCGCCCATGCAGTAGATGTTGACCTTCTGTTTCCGCAAGCTTTCAAGGTAATCCTGCTTGGTCTCGATCTGCATTTTCACTCCAACCTTTCAGCCTAAAAGGGCTGCTACGATAGCCTGCGGGGCGCGGTTATCGTCGCTCACGGTGACCATGCGATACGCGGCAAGTTCCGCGCCTTCTTGCGGACACGCCCTCGCGCATCCGGCGATCAGCAATACTGCATCGCAGCCTTGGTCGTCCACCGCATGCCACTCGATGCGCTCTCCGGCGGTGGCCTGGAGCCGGCGAAAGAACTCCACTCTATCGAACCCCGGGTCGCATCCGCCACAGTATTTCAGGCCTATCCTTCTACTCATAAACCACCCGGGTAGAGCGCATCCTCAGAAGGTGTGCCCACAGATGAGGCGTCATCCTGAGCGACCGGACCATACTTTAACCCAACCTCCGGCTGCCGTCGACACGGAATTCGCTACTCGCCCGAACCCGCAGGGTTTACCCACCCCGATTGGTGCGCGGCCAGTCGATACGCCAGCGCCCGCCCGGCACCGGCAGCCAGAAGAGCCGATTGGGCGGAGTTCCCCGCGCATGATGATACAGGGCGGCAGTGCGCTCGAAAAACCCGCGTGTGTGCCACGAGTCGCGAAACCGGAACCGCTGAAAATCGAGATGGTGGCAGAACTCGTGGCAGAGGGTGTTGAGGAATGTTCCGAACGACGTGATTTCCTTCCGTACCGCCGTCCGCATCCACAGGCGGATCAGCATGCTCTCAGGATCGTAGTCCCCGAAGATTTCAGTCACCCAGTGCTCGCGGACTCGCAGAGGCCGGGCTGCGAGTATCCGGACACGGCAGGGCGGGGTCCGGTAGAACCTCGACACTTCAGCCAGAAACTCCGCGCAAACGCGGCGGACATCGGCGCTTTTTCCAGTCGTCATGGCCGACTCAATGGATTTTGCGATCGCCGGCAGACGCCCGTTCTGCGGCAGGTCGAGCGTCCTGAGCCGGTCGCTTTCCAGAAAGCCTGCGCGATCCGCGTTGCGTGGCGGGGCGTCGGTTAGCATTGCGTATCATCGACAGTTCGACTGTCGGCGTTCTTATCTCCATTAACTCACATCGCTTGCCGAGGCAACAAAAAACGGATGCTCTCGCGTCCGTTTGTGAAGCAGAGAAGACCTGCAACCCTCCGTTCGCCTCGCCGGGACAGCAAGTTGCGGAAACGGCTTTTGCCCTGGCGGTACGGGCGGGCATCCAGACCTCCACGCGGAAGTGGGCGGCGTGTGCGGAAATGCTGCTACTCTGAGCGGTGTTCCTCAGGCAGGGTTGCTTCTCCTGTCCCATTCACCGTGAGCAGCAACTCTGATCCGAGTGCAAAAATGTTTGCCGGAGGCTACTAAGCGACAGGCGCTAAAGCAGATGTAGAGATATTCCGAACGGCATAGCCGCCATCGAATCG
>JBEKQR010000102.1:0-11652 GCA_049519515.1 Candidatus Korobacteraceae bacterium | reverse complement strand
ATCTCATCGGCTCGTCGCGGGCGCGCATGGCGCAGTACGTCTTCACCTTGTGCTGGGAGTGGGCCCTGCTGTTTTTCTGCCTCTGGGGCACGCGCAAGGCGGGCGTGGGAATCCGCCAACTGGTGGGCGGGCGCTGGCACGAGATTGAAGACGTGCTGATCGACGTGTTGATCGCCTTCGGTTTCTGGCTGGCCGCCATGATTACGCTCTCGCTGGCGGCCTGGGCCCTGGGCCTGGGCGGCGGGAACCATCTCGACGAGGCGCGCAGGCAGCTCGGGTTCCTGGTTCCCCGCGGCACCGCTGAAGTCCTGCTGTGGATCGCGCTCAGCATTACCGCCGGAGTTTGCGAAGAGACGATCTTTCGCGGCTATCTGCAACGGCAGTTCGCCGCCCTTGGCGGAAACGCCTGGATCGGCATCGCGGGGTCGGCCCTCATCTTCGGGGCGGCGCATGGTTACGAAGGCGCGCGGCGCATGCTGCTGATCGGAATTTACGGCGCCATGTTCGGGCTGCTGGCTGATTTTCGCCGGAGCCTTCGCCCCGGGATGATGGCCCATGCCTTCCACGACGCCCTCATGGGCCTGCTGCTTCGCTTTTTTTTGAAGTGAGTTTTTTACCCACTCGCCCGAGCAGTTGCGCCGCTCTCTCCCTCTTCTGCTTGCGCGCAAGGCCGCGCCCGCTCTTCGGCGGGGAGCACAGCGGAACTTTCCGCAGCGCGGAAAGCCGCATGGATACAGGATAAAAATGACACCGCTCGCCGCGCGCCGCGCGCCGCAGCGAGCCTCGTCCATGGCTGCCGCAAACCCCGGCCGCCGCTGATTTTCGATTTTTTTATTTTTCGCGCCGCCTGACCAGGTTGAAGAGTTCGCTTCCACCCGCTTTTTTCTCTTGACAGGACTTATGAATCAACTTATACAACTAGGAAATTGCAACAATGAAGTTGCAATGGAACGCGATCGAAAGATCGAAGGGAGAATAGAACAATGGCAACGAAGAAAAAGGCTGCAAAGAAGCCGGCTAAGAAGGCCGCAAAGAAGAAGTAGACCTGGTCTTCGGACCTGATCAGGGGGCGCGAGAGCGTCCCCTGATTTTTTGCCGGGGAAAAGGAGCCGGGAGAAGAGAGCGGCGCCCGGGTCTCCCAATGGATGCGCTTGCCGCCTTATTCTATGAGCGCCCGCACGGCCGCCGCTGTCGCAATCGCCGCCGTCTCCGCCCGCAAAATCATCTTCCCGAGCGACACCGGCCTCCAGCCCGCGGCGGCGAATGCCTGCAGCTCTTCTTCCACCCATCCGCCTTCGGGTCCCACGGCCAGGGCAACGGAGCCGATCGCAACCGAGGAGTCCAGGACATCGCGAATCGGCGGCGCAATCGTCTCCCCGCCGGGGTCTGCGGCAAGCGCCGTGCTTGCGCCAGTTGGGGATTGCCGCTCATCGAGGAGCAGTTTGCATCCGGCGTCCAGGGCCAGCGCGTCGTGCAGCCTGGCGGGAGGCGAGACCTGGGGCGGCTGCGTGCGCCGCGACTGCTCCGAAGCCTCCAGCGCAATGCGCCGCCATCGCTCCACTCTCTTATGGGCGGCCGCCGCCAGGCGCGCATCGGTGCGGCGGGCGATCAGCGGCACGATCGCCGAGACGCCCAGCTCGGTCAGCTTCTCCACCGCCCATTCCATGCGGTCGAACTTGATGATCGAGAGCAGCACCGAAAACTGCGCCAGCGGGACGGCCTCGATGGATTCGCCGAGTTCGAACTCGACCCGCTCATCGCTGACCGCCAGCACCCGCCCGCGCCGCAGCCGCTCGCCAGCGGCGATATCGAACTCCTGGCCGATGCGCGCGCGCAACACACGCGCCAGATGAGCGGCATGGGCTCCGAGCAGAAAGGCACGGTCGCCCTGCACCTCATCGGCAATCCAGCGGCGGCGGGTCATGGTCGTAGCGCCGGTCTCTAGACCGGCTGTCCGGGAGGCGTCCACGCCTGCCCGCCAGCCAAGGTACGGACGAGACGTCTGCACCGACAGCCGGCCTGGAGGCCAGCGCTACGTCTGGAGGCCAACGTTATGAGCAAGCGGTATTCATCCTTATGTGATATGTGGCCGCAGGTCATGTAGCACTCAGCCTGACAGCCGAAGAAATACGCTTGGACTTCCCCGGGATACATCGTTTAAGAAACTGCTCTAAAAAAGAAGAACCGTAGACCGGAGGACGATGTCAGGCGAACATGTCTTTCACCTTGTTCAACAGCGAGCGCTTCTCGACTTTGTTTTCGACGCCGCCGATCGATTCCAGCTCCTGCAACAGTTCGCGCTGGCGCTTGTTGAGCTTGGTGGGGGTCTGCACCTTGACCTCGACAAACAGGTCGCCGCGTCCGCTGCCATTCAGCACGGGCACCCCTTTGTGCCGCAGGCGGAAAGATGTGCTGCTCTGGGTGCCCTCGGCGAGCTTGATGGTCGCTTCGCCTTCAAGGGTCGGAATCTTGATCTCCGCGCCCAGCGCCGCCTGGGCGAAGGAGACGGGAACGGCGCAGTGCAGGTCCTTGCCTTCGCGCTCGAAGACCGGGTGCTCCTTGACGTGCAGCACCACGTAAACGTCGCCCGCCGGTCCGCCGTGTACGCCGGCATCGCCGGCCCCGGAGAAGACCATGCGCGTCCCCTCCTCCACCCCGGCCGGGACCTCGGCGTTGAGCTTGTTCTGCCGCAGGACCACGCCCTCGCCCTTGCAGGTTTTGCACGGGTTCTGGATGACGCTTCCCATTCCCTGGCAAGCCGGGCAGGTGCGCGCCATGGTGAGAAAGCCGTTCTGGAAGCGAATCTGGCCGCGGCCCCCGCACTGGCGGCACTGGGCGGGCGCGGAGCCGGCGGCTGTTCCCCGGCCTTTGCAATCGGGGCAGGACTGGCGGCGCCGGTAGCTGACCAGCTTTTCGCAGCCGAACACCGCTTCCTCGAATTCGATGGTGAGGTCTTCGCGCAGGTCGCCGCCGCGCTGCGCGCGCGTGCGCCGGCGGCCACCGCCGCCGCCAAAGACGTCGCCGAAACCGAACAGGTCGCCAAAGATCTCGGCGAAGTCGATGGTGCCCACATCGAAGCCGCCGAAGCCTCCGCCCATGCCGTTCACGCCGGCGTGGCCAAAGCGGTCGTAAGTGGCGCGCTTGCCCGGGTCGCTCAGCACCGTGTAAGCTTCACTGCATTCCTTGAACTTTTCCTCCGCGCCCGCATCTCCCGGGTTGCGGTCGGGGTGAAACTGCATGGCCAGCTTGCGGTAGGCGCTCTTGATCTCCTGCTCGTCCGCGGTGCGGCCGACCCCGAGAACCTCGTAGTAATCACGTTTGGATTGAGTAGCCAGTGGTTTTTCCTATTCCTGCCGGCAGCGCTTTGCCTGGAGCCGGGTCTCGTAGCGCCGCCACTGCGGCGGCGGGACCCGCCACGCTGGAGCGTGGCGCTGCCTAGCTTAATAGTCTAAGTTACTTTTCCGGTTTTTGTGCCACCAAAACCATGGCAGGACGCAGCAGACGATCGCGCAACTTGTAGCCGCGCTGCAGCTCTTCCGCCACGTGGTTTTCCGGAACTTCGGCGGTGGGCACCATCTGCACCGCCTGGTGCAGGTTCGGGTCGAAGCGGGCCGCCTTGGCCACGATGGGCTCCACGCCCAGCTTGGCCAGCACGTCGTGGAACTGCCGGTCAATCAACTCGATGCCCGAGCGGAAATCCTTCGCTTCCGCGTTTTCCGTCTTCAAGGCGCGATCCAGGCTGTCCAGAATCGGAAGCAGCAGCTTCAGCGCCTCCGCCAGGGCAAACTCCCGGTATTCCTGCTCCTTGACGGCCTGGCGTTTGCGCGCGTTCTCGAAGTCCGCCTGCATGCGGGCCAGGCGGTCGAGGTAGGCGCTGTTCTCGGAGCGCAGTTTTTCCAGCTCCGCCTGCAGCTCGCCGCTGGGCGGCGGGGGCGCCGAGGCTCGCGGCGCCTCTGCCGTGTCCTCGCCTTGGCCGTTTCCCTCGGGCAGTTCATGCTCCAGGTCGAGGCGATCAACTTCCTCTTTGATCTTTCCGTTGCCTTTTCTCATAAATCTATTCAGTTTCATTCAGCAGCTTGTCAAACAGGGTTGCGATGTGGGATACGGCGCTGATCGTGTGCTGGTAGTCCATGCGGGTGGGCCCGATAACCGCCAGCCTGCCCAGGACTTCCGTGCCGCAACGCGCCGGAGCGCCGATGAGCACGAAGTTGCTGAGGTCGGGCATGGTTTTTTCCAGTCCGATTACCACCCGCACAGTTTCCTGCCGCGCGTCGAGATAAGCGGAGAGCAGTTCGCTGATGCGCTGCTTTTCCTCCAAGGCCTGCAAGAGCTGCCGCAGGCGCTCGGAATCCTTCTCGCTGGAAATCAGATTGGCTGTGCCTTCCACAAAAACGGCGGTCGCGCCCGGATCGGCGGCCAGCGCGCCGTTGCGGTAGAGCTGCTCGATGGAAGACATCAGCCGGTCGTACTCGCTGCGCTCGCGCTCGATGCGCCTTTCCAGTTCCGTGCGCAGCGACTCCAGCGTCCATCCGCGGAAATTTTCGTTGATGTAGCGCGCCGCCAGATCGAGGTCGGCCTGCGAAAGCACCCGCCCCACGCGCAGCACCCGGTCGCGAACCAGGCCACTGCGGGTGACCACCACGGCCAGAACTCTCTGGTCGGCCAGGCGCTGGAAATGAACATGTTCCAGAGCGTTCCTGGGGCCTTCAACCGCCATCGCCACCCCGACCCCGTGCGAAACCAGGGAAAGCACATGGGTGGTTCTCTCCAGGAACTCCTGCACGTCGCCGACGCCGTCAAAGAGCATCTGCAGAGCCTGGCCATCATCGGGAGACAATCTCGTGACCCCCGACAGCCGCTCCACGTAGTAGCGGTAACCCTGGATGCTCGGCACGCGCCCAGAGGAGGTATGCGGCTGCTCCAGCAACCCCGCGTCGGCCAGATCTGCCATGACGTTGCGGATGGTAGCCGGACTCAGGCCGGCGCGGCGGGCAAGCGTGCGCGATCCGACCGGCTCGCCGGTCGAGATATAGGTCTCGACCACGGCGGTAAGTATCGCCTGCTCACGTTTCCCGATCTGGGGCGAGTCCACCATCCGAATCCCCATCCATCTTCTTTAGATGCAAATGCTTAGCCTCCAGATTCTGAGGTAAGCACAGCGTCAGGAGCTGTCTCTGAATCTCTATTTTAGCACTCTCAGGTAAACAGGGATCATGAACCAGTAGGCGGTCCACATTTGCCTGGTGTTGGCAAATGTGGGTAGAACGCAACAGATCACATTAGCTCCGCCTTCGGCGCCGCAAGTGTGGGCCACCCTCGCAAATGTGGGTCACCCTCGCCGCCGGGGGCGGCGGCGCTACTTTCTATTGAATCTCGATGACGCTTCCGCCCTGGGCGGAGTTCAACTCTTCGACCCGCTCGACCACTGTGCGGGCGAAGGCAAACAGCGACCGCGCGTGTTCGGACTGATCGCCTTCCAGCACCACCGGATGCCCATTATCTCCGCATTCGCGAATCCGCGGGTCGAGCTCGATGCGGCCCAGGAACGGCACTCCGAACTGCGTGGCGGTGCGCTCTCCGCCGCCCTTGGAGAAGATGTCAATTTCGTTGTGGCAATGCGGACAGACAAAATAACTCATGTTCTCGACCAGGCCAATGATGTCGACCTTCATGGTGCGGAACATCTCGATGGCCTTGCGCGCATCCTGCAGCGAGACATCGCTGGGCGTGGTCACCACCATGGCTCCAGTCAGAGGAACGGTCTGGATCAGCGAGATGGCCACATCACCGGTTCCGGGCGGCAGATCGACCACCAGGTAATCCAGTTCTCCCCATTCCACCTGCCCCAGGAACTGGCGAATGACCGAGTGCAGCATGGGCCCGCGCCATACCAGCGGCTTGTCGCCCGGGTTCAGAAAACCAACGGAGATGACCCTGAGGCCGTATCGTTCCGGCGGCACGATGCGGTCGCCGGCGGCGATCTGCGGAGCCTCGTTCGTCCCCAGCATGAGCGGAACGTTCGGCCCATAGATGTCGGCATCCAGCAGTCCGGTCTTGTGGCCCATGCGAGCCAGGGCAATAGCCAGGTTCACCGCCAGGGTGGTCTTGCCAACCCCGCCCTTTCCAGAACCGACGGCGATGATAGAACGTACTCCAGGAATGGCTTGCGGCTCCGGCATCTGTGGAACAGGCCCATGTGAATGTGTGTGAGACAAAGCAGAACCCTCGCATCGAGATAAAAGTTGATTATATTCCCGCGGGCCGGTGGACGCCGCCGCGCGCCCTCAACCCCGACATCCGCACTGGATTTTCGGCGGCGAGCGGCGCGCTTTAGGAATCAAACTGCTGAGAGGAGGAGGCCATGGCGCAATGCACTCATCTGAAACAAATCAATCCCAAGGTGAAGCCTGGCGCGAAAGGATGCGAGGAGTGCCTGAAGATAGGCAGCCAGTGGGTCGAGCTGCGGATGTGCGAAATTTGCGGCCATGTCGGCTGCTGCGACTCCTCGCCCAACCGGCACGCAACCCGGCACTTCCTGGAGACGCAGCACCCGATCATACGTTCCCTGGAACCAGGCCAGAACTGGCATTGGTGCTACTTCGATCAGGAATATGTAGTGCCAAAGGCAGCGTGAAAACATTAGGGATTAGGGGTTAGGGAATAGGGGATAGAAATCTTGGTGGCCCATATTTGCCTTCTGTTGGCAAATGTGGGACGGAAAGCCCCCACATTAGCTTCGCCTGCGGCTCCGCAAATGTGGGCCACCCTGCGGACATCGGCTGAATGGTTCCTAATCCCTAACCCCTGATCCCTACTCCCTAATATCCGTGTCCGCCCGTTTCCTCCAGCTTTACCTTGCCGCGGAACATGCGGTAGATGAAGACGAAGTAACCGACGGCCAACACCATTCCCACTATCCACCAACGCAGCCCGATCACCAAGGCGTAGCTCGAGGTGACCGAGTTCTGGATGGTCAAGTTGTAGCGAGGATCTACGGCCGGCAGAATTACCGGGTAGAGCGCAAACACGGCGCCCACCAGCATGAAAGCCAGGTAGAGCGAAGAGGCCAGGAACGCTCCCCAGTCGTTGCCCTTCCGGCTCAGCCACAGCATGGCGAAGATCGAGCCGAAGACAGCCAGCGGAATCACGAAGCCTATCGGAGCGGCCTTGTAGTTGGCCAGCAGTTCGGGGCGGATCGCGAGCGTAGCGATCAGGCTAAGCAAGGTGAGCGCCAACTGCGCCGGCCACAGCACGAAGGCTGTCCGGCGAGCCCGCTGGTTCAGATCGCCATCGGTTTTCAGGGCGATGTAATGGGCCCCGTGATTTGCCAGGGCCGCCAGCGCCAGCACGCCCGAGAGCACGGTGTACCAGTCCAGAATCCCGGGCTGCGGCCCCACACGCCAGTTGGTGAACAGCGGCAGGAAAAAGTAATGGCCCTCGCCCAGCGGGACTCCGCGAACCACGTTGCCCAGCGCCGCGCCGTAGAAGATGGCCAGCAGAACGCTGGCAAAGGCGAAGATGCCGTCGAAAAACTTCTTCCACACCTCCTGCTCGATGTGGGCGCGGAACTCTATGCCCACGGCGCGCAGCATGAGCAGCCAGAGCACCATCATCAGCGGCAGGTAGAAGCCGCTGAAGCTGGAGGCATAGAGCTGCGGAAAGACGAAGTAGAGGACGCCGCCGGTGGCCAGCAGCCAGACTTCGTTGCCGTCCCAGACGGGGCCGATGGCGCGGATGACTTTCCTGCGCTCGTCATCGTTGCGCGCCGTCACCAGGTGTATGGCGCCGGCGCCGATGTCGAAGCCGTCCAGGATGACGTAGCAGGTCAACATCACGGCGATGATGCAGAACCAGAGTGTCGGCATGGCTATCTCACCTCCACGTGCACAGGGGTTGGCGCGCCGCTTGCCTGGGCCCTCGGCCCTTCAGGCTCCTCCGGGCCGTGGTCGATTTCGCGGTGCATCAGGAAGAGGAACAGGATGGATAGAATCGTGTACATCCCCAGGAAGCCGAGCAGCGTAAACCATCCGTTGCCGGCGGAAACTTCTTTCGAGTATCCATCGACGGTGCGCAGCAGCCCGTAAATCAGATACGGCTGCCGGCCGATCTCCGCCGTCATCCAGCCGGCGGTGTTGGCGATGTATGGCAGCGGGAAGCTCAGCAGCAGGATCCACAGCATCCAGCGCGCCTCGAACAGCCGCCTGCGCCATAGCAGCAGGCCGGCAATCAGCATGACGGCCATGAAGATGGTCCCCAGTCCCACCATGATGTGGTAGCTGTAATAAAGCAGGGGAATGTTCTGCGGCCACTCGGAAGAGGGAAACGCGTCCAGCCCTTGCATGTGGGCGTTCCAGTCGCGATAGGCAAGGAAGCTGAGCACGCGCGGCACCCTGACGGGATTGTCGATCTTCTGCTGCTCGACGTCGGGCTGGCCGATGATGATCAGCGGCGCGCCGTGTTGCGATTCGAACAGCGCCTCCATGGCGGCCAGGGTGACCGGCTGATGCCTGGCCAGGTTGCGTCCCTGACCGTCGCCGGTGGGCCCGATTACCAGCAGCGCGAACAGCAGCCCGGAGATCACGCCCACGCTCAGGAAAATCCTGGACTGCTCCAGGTGCCGCTGGCTGAGCAGGTAGAAAGCCCCCACGGCCATCATGACGAAAGCGCCGGTCAGGCCCGCGCCCGCCATGTTGTGCGCGTACTGCCACACCGCCCAGGGATTCAGCACCAGGCCCCAGAAGCTGGTCAGCGTGACCGCGCCATCGGCCGCGCGGGAATAGGCCACCGGGTGCTGCATCCAGGCGTCGGTGGCGACAATGAAGTAGCCCGAGAGCCAGGCGCCCACGAAAACCGCCACCGCCGACCACCAGTGGGCGATACGGCTCAGCCGCTTCTCGCCGTAGAGGAACAGTCCCAGGAAAGCCGATTCCAGGAAGAAGGCAAAGGTGCCTTCCATGGCCAGCGTCTGCCCGATGACGCCGCCGGCGAACTTTGAGAAGTGCGACCAGTTGGTTCCGAACTGAAACTCCATGGGGATTCCGGTCACCACGCCGAAGACGAAGTTGATGCCGAAGATTTTTGCCCAGAAGCGCGCCGCCCGGTCGTAGCGCTCGTCATTGCGGCGCAGGGCAAGGGTCTTCAGCACCACGATCAGCGGCGCCAGCCCCATAGTCAGTTGAGGAAACAGGTAGTGGTAGGTAACGGTAAAAGCGAAGTGCAGACGATGCACTAGCAGAGCACTGTCCATAAGCACCTCAAAAGGTCCGTCCGCTGTTTACGGCCGATGCGAGCTGTTAATTGGTTGATACGAGCTGTTCGAGGTCTTGCGTTTGGCCGGACTCAGGTTAGCCCCTTAGTGTAGCTGTTGCCGCAGCGATCAGCAAATTCAAGGCGCTGCCGGGTGGGTCTGCTTTCTGATCGGGCATTCTTATGCTGACGTGGGGCCGTCCCAGGTTAGCGCCGAAAAGCACGGCGCGGAACCTGGGGCTCCCTTCAAATTGACCCATCGCCGGCTCGTCATTTGGCAGTGTGCAAACGGCTGCACATGAGTGATAAGGAATTGTTGGGAGTTTTACCCTTGCCCGCAACCAGTAGTGCTAGCACCAAGGTAACTTGCTGTGGGCACGCAGATTATAGTGGCTGGCAAACTGCGGCTTTGGCACCGTTTGTGCACCTTGCCTTTCGCCCTCCCTGTGAGCGAACCGGAGAGGATGTGCAGTAAGAAACTCCGGTGGGAGATCTCTATGCGCCGAACGGCTTTCGTGCGGTCTGCGACATTCTCTCTGCTGCTCGCGTTGACGATCGTTTCCCTGATCGTGCCAGCGCCGCTTCATGCTACGCCGGTGAACGTCATCCTTTCATTCGACTACCAACAGGACCCTTATAACAACGCCAACATCACCACTCCGCCAACGACCGGAACATTCACCGGAACCTTAACCTTTGACACCACCGACACATCATTGACGGGATTGACTTTGAATTTCAGCCGAGACATTAGCAGTCTTAATCCCGGCGGTCTTTTCCCAACTACCTTGAGCTGCTCATCTGGTGCCAATTGTACGTTGCTCCCAGTTACAGGTGGGTACGAATTGGTTCTGGGCGAGCTTTCCGGCAATCCGCTATATAGTGGCAATGCGCTGTTTTACCTGGCCAGCAACGTGCCAGGAGCTACCACTCTCACGCCCCTTTTGGTGGGGGGTACACTTACGCCCCTGGCGGTGGGGGGCATATTACCTGGCGTTTCCGTATACGGCGGTTTTTCCACTGACTCGAGCGATCCGATTTGCGGTTTTGGGGGGAGTGAGGGAGCTGCGTGCGACTTCATGAACCCATCCACCCCATCGCTGCCTGGCGGAGTGGTGCCCGAGCCTGCCACTATTCTGCTGCTGGGATTGGGAGTGGGAATGCTGTCGCTTCGTAGAGGATCGCAAGCGTCATCTCGCCGCTAGGATCCCGTTGCAGAAGTTTTCTCGCAGTTAGCTTCTTTGCCGGGGCGTGGCCGCTCTCGTCTCGTTCTTCGTCTTAATCTCTCTCTGTTTTATTTCTCTTCCGGCGGGAGCTCGCTGCCCGCCCGGCGCAGCTTGTGCGCCTTCTCTGCCTGGCGAATTTCGCGCCGCCTGCCGGCATCCTCGAAGCGGCGCTTCTCGGCCTCGCTCTCAGGCGCCACCGGCGGAACCTGCAGTTTGCGTCCCTGCCGGTCCACGGCAACGAAAGTCAGATAGGCGCTGCTGAGGTGGCGGCGCTTGCCTGAGACAGCGTCCTCGATCAGCACCTTCACACCGACCTCCATCGAGGTGCGAAACACGCGGTTGACCGAGGACTGCAACACTACCAGGTCCCCGACATGCGCCGGCGCCAGAAAATCCATGTGGTCAACCGAGGCGGTGACGACATAGCTGTGCGAGTGGCGATGCGCCGCCAGCGCTCCCGCCAAATCGATCCAGTGCAGCAGGCGGCCGCCAAGCAGGGTGCCTAGGGCATTGGCGTCATTGGGCAGGACGTACTCCACCATCTCCGAGATGGAGCCGCGAACCAGCCTCGGTTGCAAGCACCCACCGGGCGCTCCCTTGGCTTGTTCGCCTCGTTTGCGTTCGTTGCTCATCCGCTGTTCTCCTAAGCCCGTGACAAACCAGAGGTCAATCTCTATCTTGAACAGGCCAAGCATCGGGAATGCCCAGCAGATCAGCGTGGTGTATTCCATCATGCCGATGAAGTTGGCCGTCTGGCACTGAGATCGTGATTTGCGGGATGGGCAGCGCGGCCACAGGCAATGGATTTACAGCCCAAGGATTATGAATTAGATCGACGGCTCTAGAGCGCAGCGTCGAAGGCGATAGCTGGTGGGTGACGCTTATGGCACTAGCAAGCCTGTTGCGTGCACCGCCACGACCACGCAATGCGCCATTCGCAGCGCGGTGACCCCATTCGTGTCTAAACTGCCCGACCCCCTGCCGAATCACGACCATTTGCTCTCCCCCGAAAAGCGCATTCCAGATGTCATCGTCGTCGCAGAAATCATCCAGTACATTTACAACGATAATAAGGGGATGATTTAGCATGCCGTACTTTGTGGCTTTGCCATCGATTGCCGTACGTATGTCATCGTGCGTGTGCAGGTCACGCATTTCCTCTGGCATGACCACCCCGATG
>JBEKQR010000101.1:0-11730 GCA_049519515.1 Candidatus Korobacteraceae bacterium | reverse complement strand
CCCATGGCCGAAATGCTCACCTACGGCACCGACCTGACCGCGATGACGCAGGGCCGCGGCAGCTTCGGCATGGAAATGGACCACTACGACATCGTGCCCGCGGTTATCCAGGAGAAGATAGTGGCCGCCGCCAAGGCCGCCAAGGGCGAAGAGGCGGAAGAGGAAGAATAATTCGGTATTTCAGATTGCAGATTGCAGATTGAAAAGATTTGATCCGCAACGCATCGAATCAATCTTCAATCTGCAATCTTCAATCTGCAATATCGAGGACTCCCTTGCGTCTGCTGCTCGTGCTGACGATCGTCGCCTACCTGGCGCTGGTGGCGCTGGCGCTGTTCTCCGACCGCGTTATTTTCCAGCCGCGCGCATCCAGCTACAGACTGTCCGCGCCGGAGATATCGCGCGCTGGAATCCAGCCGCTGACCTTCGCCTCCGGCGAGACGCGGATCGCGGCCTTTTACGTCCCCAATCCCGAGGCGCGCTACACGCTGCTTTTCAGCCACGGGAACGCCGAGGACATCGGCGACAATGTGCCGTTCTTCCGCGAGCTTCGCCAGGCCGGCTTTGCCGTATTCGCCTGGGACTATCGCGGCTATGGCGAGAGCGGGGGCGTCTCCTCCGAGCGCTCGTTTTACCAGGACGCGGAAGCGGCCTACGGCTATCTCACCAGCACGTTGCAGGTTCCACCGGAAAGGATCATCACCTTCGGACGCTCGCTGGGGGCGGCCGCGGCCATCGACCTTGCGGCCAGGCATCCTGTCGGCGGCCTCATTGCTGAAGCGCCTTTCATTACCGCCTTTCGCGTGATGACCCGCGTGCGCCTGCTGCCGTGGGACAAGTTCGATAACGCCTCCCGCATTGGCCGCGTCCGCTGTCCGGTGCTGGTCATCCACGGCCGCTCGGACGGCGTGGTGCCCTGGCGGCACGGCGAGCGCATCTACCAGCTTGCCAACCAGCCCAAACGCTTTCTTTGGGTCGAGGGCGCCGGGCATAACGACCTTTTGCTGATCGCGGGGAAAACGTATTTCAAGGCCTTGCAGGATTTCTCCGCGTGGCTCGAAGCTGGCTCACAGGTTCAGTCTTCCCTCCCTTAGAATACTCAATAACACTGTGCAAAAGAACAGGGCGGAGTCGCCTCCGCCCTGGATCTGCCATTTCAGACTTGTTGATCTTTGATTTTAGATTGAACTACAAGCCGGGCTGTTCAATCTTCCCGAACAAATCTGAAATCAAAAATCGAAAATCAATAATGCTTTACTTGGCCGCTGCCGGTTCGGCCTCCGCCGCCGGCTTGGAGATGGCTACCGTCTCGCCCACGTCGCCGACCTTGAAACGGGCGAAGCGCCGAACCGAGATGTTTTCCCCCAGCTTGCCGATCACGCTGGCGATCAGTTGCGAGACCGTCATCGATTGTTCCTTGATGAAGGGCTGCTCGTAGAGGCAGGCCTCCTCGTAGAACTTGGCCATCTTGCCTTCGACGATGCGCTCGATCACGTTGGCCGGCTTGCCGGTCTGCGCCGCCTGCGCGCGATAGATGTCCTTTTCGTGCTCGTAGGCCTCCGGGGTAACGTCCTGCTTGCGCACGAACTTGGGATCGACGGCGGCGATGTGCATGGCGAGGTCGTGCACCAGGTTCTGAAAGTCGGCCGTGCGCGCCACGAAGTCGCTCTCGCAATTCACCTCCAGCAACACGCCAATCTTGCCGCCGGCATGAATATAGCTGGTGACCGTGCCTTCGCTGGTGGTTCGCGCCGCCTTCCTGGCGGCCGTTGCCATGCCCTTCTTGCGCAGCAGCACGAAGGCCTGCTCCATGTCGCCCTTGGCCTCGGTCAGGGCGTTCTTGCAATCCATCATGGGAGCGCCCGATTTCTCCCGGAGCTCCTTTACCATTGCGGCTGAAATATTTGGAGAAGTACCCATTTGCGATGCAAAACCTTTCCTGTTTTCAGACAGGGATTAGGGGTTAGGGATTAGCCAAAGCTGCTCTTCCCAAAACCCCTAAACCCTAATCCCTATTCCCTAAACCCTGTTTACCGGCTCTCAACCTGCGGGACGTCGTTGTCGCTGATCTCCGGCTCAGGCTGCTTGCGCACGCCTTTGCCGAGCAAGTCCTCCATGCTGACGTCTTCGCTCACGGCAGCGGCGGCGCCTTCAGTGGCGGCAGGCGCGGCGGCGGCTTCTTCGGCGGCTGCGGCGGAGACACCGGCGGCCAGCTCAGCCGACTGCTTGTCAGTGGCGACCTGAGCGCCTTCGACGACGGAGTCCGCTATCTTGGAGGCGAAAAGACGAATGGCGCGCAGGGCGTCATCGTTGCCGGGAATTACGTAATCCACTTCGCTCGGATCGCAGTTGGTATCGACCACGGCGACCACGGGTATGCCCAGCTTGCGCGCTTCCCGCACCGCGATCTGCTCCTTGTTGGAGTCGATCACGAACAGGGCGTCCGGAAGCCGATTGAGATTCTTGATTCCGGCCAGATTGGCCTGGAGATGCTTGCGCTCGCGCTCGAGCTTGACCACTTCTTTCTTGGGCAGCAGCTCGTAGCGGCCGTCGGTGGCCATGTCGTCCAGCTCCTTGAGCCGCTTCACCGACTTCTGCACGGTGACCCAGTTGGTCAGCAGGCCGCCCAGCCAGCGCTGGTTGATGTAGAACATGCCGCAGCGCCCGGCTTCTTCGGCAATGGCGTCCTGCGCCTGCCGCTTGGTTCCGACAAACAGCACCAGCCGGTTGTCGGAGGCCAGGTCCTGCACGAACTTGGACGCTTCCTTGAACATCTTCAGCGTCTTCTGCAGATCGATGATGTAAATTCCGTTGCGCTCGCCGAAGATGTATTCCTTCATCTTCGGATTCCAGCGCTTGGTCTGATGCCCGAAGTGAACACCGGCTTCGAGCAGCTCCTTCATCGTGATATTAGCCAAGTAACCTCCTAAGTGGATTGCATCCTCCAGCCCGTAAAAGCGGCCGGGGGATTACATTCCCGTGCCCGCCCCGTTGCATCGCTGCACAGCGGGTGCGGGAAGATTTGGGTTCCGGATCAGTGCACCCCGGTGAATGGAAAATCGCCATTCGCCGGAGACCCCGACTAACCGCCGGCGCGCCGCCGGAACCAACCAGCCGCGCCGGCAAACTTAAACTGAAAATCGAGCCCACGATCCGATGATCGCATCGGATCGACCAGGTGATTCCCCAGGTTAGCGCCGACCGGGGTCCCCAGCAAACGCTGGTTTTGCGTTTGCTGGGGTGGTAATAGCGCGGCGCGGAACCTGGGGCACCCTTCAACTGGTTAGCGCTTCGAGAACTGGAAGCGCTTGCGAGCACCCTTTTGGCCGTACTTCTTGCGCTCTTTAATGCGCGAATCGCGGCTCAGGAAGCCCTCGGCCTTCAACTTGGCGCGCAGCTCGGGATTGAACTCCTGCAGGGCGCGGGCCAGGGCCATGCGTACGGCGCCCGATTGGGCGCTTACGCCGCCGCCGCTGCAGGTAATCACCACGTTGAAGCTGTTCGCGGTCTCGGTCAGCACCAGCGGCTGGCGGGCCACGATGCGCTGCGTATCGGTTACGAAGTAGCGGTCAAAGGGACGGCCGTTGACCGTCGCTTCTCCCGTTCCCGGGCGGAGGAAAACACGGGCCACGCTCGCCTTGCGGCGTCCCGTTCCGTAATATTGAACTGTTTCAGCCATTCTCTAATCCCGAGCGCAAACGCTCGTTAATCCTTCTCTGGTTTCTGCTTTGGCCTCTCTCGCCCCGCGCGGATGCGGGCCGCGCATGTAGCCGGCCCGCCGAGCGACTGCGGGGTCGATGAGGCGATTACTGGTTGGCCGCCACTGGCGACAACGTTTCCGGTTTTTGCGCCGCGTGCGGATGCTTGTCGCCGCGGTAAACCTTCAGCTTGCCGGCCATGGCGCGGCCGAGCTTCGTCTTAGGCAGCATGCCTTCGATGGCTTGCTGCACCACCGCTTCCGGCCGCCGTACCATGAGCTTGCTGTACTCTTCCTGGCGTAAACCGCCGGGATATCCCGTGTAGCGGCGATAGACCTTCTTTTCGGCCTTCAGCCCGGTCAATTTTACCTTGGCTGCGTTGATCACGATGACGTGATCGCCGGTGTCAAGGAAGGGCGTATAACGAGGGTTGTTCTTGCCGCTCAGGATGCGAGCGACGCGGCTTGCCAGACGGCCGAGCGTCTGGCCGTCGGCATCGACAACGTACCACTTGCGCGCAATTTCCCCTTTGGGGAAATACGTGGACATTCCAATCTCTCCCAGATTTGAAAAAACGCTGAGGAGCCCGCATCGGGGTCCCCGGCAGAAGCCATTTTCGCTTCTACTGGGGTGTGAGGGCGCCTGTTCTCCCTCGAACCAGGGCTCCCGGCGAATGCCGTTTCGCATTCGCTGGGGCTGCCATTCGAAGGCGGCTCCCATTGACCCAGGAACAACCGAAACCCCGGCAACACGAAAAAGGGTCGCCGGGAAGCCCTCTTCCGGGTGGTCAAGCTAACCGGAAGCAAAGCTCATTTTCCGCCGGCAGAACACCTCTGCGGCGGAGACCGTCAGGCGGGCAACGCAGGACAGCCAAAAAATATACGTTACCTGAGTCAGTACTGCTTGTCAATGCAGGGACTTCCCCAAGTCGCCGCCGTATCACAACTTCGGGATTTCGGGATCGAGGATTACAAGATTTCAGATTGAAGATTTCAGATTGAAGATTGTCCCGAGCCTTTCAAATTGATCCACGGTTATCAAATCTGAGATCAAAAATCAGCAAAAATCTGAAATCCTGAACCTCTGTGTTACTCTGTGTCCTCTGTGGTTGACCGCTTTCCAATCTTCAATCTGAAATTTTTGCCGCTCAATCCGGGATCAACCGCGACAGCAGCGCGATCTTGGCGGTGTCCTCGACCAGGTCCGCCAGGTTGTAAGCTGCCGTGAGGTCGGGGGCCATGGTGAACATTCCGTGGCGCTCCATGAGAATCGCCTTGGTCTCGGGGTACTTGCGCAGCCCTTCTTCGATGATGCGATGCAATTCGGCCGAGCCCGATGGTGCGTGGCCAACCACGGGCACGTGTTTCAGGTTCACCTCGGCGCCATCGGTCACCAGCGGCAGTTCCTTGCGCCGAACCGCAAAGGCGGTGGCGTACGGAGGGTGCAGATGCACCACCGCGCCTACGTGCGGGCGCAAGCGGTAGATGCACATGTGGAACCCGGTCTCCTTGGAGGGCCGGCAGCCGTCGTAAGCTTCCAGGACCTGGTTGGCAAAATTCACGCGCACGATGGTGGCGGGCGTGATGTCGCCAAGGGAAACGCCGGTCGCCGATATGAGCGCTTCTTCCCGGCCCTTTATGCGCACGCTGATGTTTCCGCCGGCGCCGCCGACCAAACCGCGCTGAAAGCACTTCCTGCAGATTGCGGTCAGTTCCTCGGCAAACTGCGCTACCAGCGGATCGGTACTTTTAGCTGTCCCTGTACTCACGAACCCTCCTGCATTTTCGATTTCAGATTTCAGATTGAACCAGCAGTCGCTTGTCAGCCGGTTGTTTCTTCAATCTGAAATCAAAAATCTGAAATCACGCAATATTAGTATCCTCTCCAGAAGCGGCCCGGCCAATCCCGCTTTGCTTCCGGTACCTTGAAATCGAATTTCTTCACTTCCTCCAGGAAGTTGGCCAGGTGGGTGCTGATGCGCTCGAAAACCTTCTCGCCCTGCTCCACGCTGGAGCGCAACGGATTGCCGATGGTAGCCGTATCCGAATACTCGTGGTGGAGCATGGGGATGAAGATGTTTTCCGATCCCTCGAAGATGACGGTGTTGGTGCCGTCGCGTTTGCTGAACTTCGGCCCCATCCACTTGGGAGCGTGAGCGCGGTCGGCCTTGGCGCGCTCCATCTTCACCGAACCCTCATAAATTCCCTTTTCCTTCATGTAGGCCATGCAGGTCGAGGTCTCCAGCTCGCCGGCATGCCAGCCCGGAGTTTCCTCCGCCGGACCGGTCATCAGGTCGGCTACCACGGCGCACTCTCTCTCGGTGGGAGTCTTGTAAAAGGCGCAGAAGCATCCGGTCTCGGCGCGCAGGGTGCGCAGCACTTCTCCCTGCGGCTGCATGTTGGTTCCATGGTGGGAGACGAAGACCAGCTTGTTGAAGCCGGAGAAGATGAGGCTGCGGCCAATCGAGTACAGGACCTGCCGGTAGACTTCAAACGGGAACGAAATGGTGCCCGTGCCCCAGCCGGCCTCGCCCATGTGATGGGGCGAGACGCCGAAGGGCATCATCGGCGAATAGACGACCTTCGCCTTCCCGGCAGCCCGCTCCACGCTGCCCATGGTGGTATAGGAATCGACCCCGAGGGGGACGTGATGGCCGTGCTTCTCGCAACTGCCGATGGGAATCATCACCGCGTCGTTTCCGGCCTTGATCCAACTGGCGACGTCGGTCCAGGGCAGTTCCAAGAGGTTGTACTTGGGCAAAGTTGCCATGCTTTTTCTCCTTCTCTCACAATTCCATTACGAGTACGGTTTGTTGCCCGCCTCCGCCCGCTCTCAGTGTATCTTCAGCACCACCTTGATCGCATCTTCGATGCGTTCGCGCGTGTACTTCAACGCCGTCGGCAGCTCCTCCATCGGGAAGGTGTGCGTGTGCACAGGCTTGACATCGAACCTCTTCTGCTTCATGAGGGCGGCGGCGCGATGGCAGGCGCTCTTGCCTTCACCGCGAATGCCGATGACGGAAATGTTGTTGCGCGGGATCTTGGCCAGGTCCACCGGAACCGATCCCGAAGCGTAGGCGGCCAGGCAAATCTTTCCTCCGCGCTTCACCATGTCCAGCGCCTCGTTGAGGGCGTTGGGGCTGCCGGAGCACTCCAGCACGTAGTGTACGCCCTTGCCGCCGGTGATGCGCTTGACAGCGTCAACCGCCTTTTCGTTGGTTACGTTCACTACGTAATCGGCGCCCATCTTCTTTCCGATCTCCAAGCGGGCATCGCGCGTGCCGGTCAGGATCACCGGATCGGCGCCCAGGGCCTTGCCGACCGCCACGCCCATCAGTCCGATTGGTCCAGGGCCGGTAATGACCAGGCTTTCGCCGGCGATGAGCCCGCCCAGAACGTCAAGACCATAGAGGGCGGTGCCGGCGGTGACGATCAGCGTGGCCTCTTCGTCGCCCATCCACTCGGGAACGTGAACCAGCGTACTAATGTGATTGATGGCGTACTCCGCGTAGCCGCCTTCGGTGGTGAAGCCGTTGGCGCGGTGTCCCTTGCCCGGCTTGCCGTAGTTGGTGCAGGCGGTATACATGCCCGCGCGGCAGCGCTCGCACTGGCCGCAGCCGAGGTGAACCTCGACCGCTACCCGGTCGCCGACGCTCCATTCGTCGACCCCGGGGCCGAGCTTGACGATGGTTCCCATGTACTCATGGCCCGGCGTCCAGCCCTTGTTGAAGGGCAGGCCTCCCTGGATCATGGCCGGCACGCCATGAGAAATGATCTCGATGTCGGTGCCGCAGATGGCGCAGGCGTCGATGCGCACCAGCACCTCGGCCGCACCCGGCTCGGGGACTGGTTTCTGCCTGAGTTTGAGCTGCTCCGGTCCCTCCAGCACCCACGCCTTCATGGTTGACGGAATGGCAAACTTCTTCTCTCCCGCTTTTCCGACTGCTGTAGTCATTGGTCCCTCCCGTTTTTTCAACGCAAATTCACGCCCCGCGCCACGCCGCCGGCAAGCGCGGTTGTTCGCTGGTTGTGGCCAGCTTACGCCGTGCCGGCGCCGGGCTTAACTCCTGCTTGATTGACTCCGGCCTGGTTATCGGTTGAGCCCGGCAGCAAGAAGCCGCGAAGCAGTTCGCAGCAGTACTCGGCAAAGGCCGGATCATTAATATGTAATGGTAAGCGATGCACGCAAATTGCCGGGCGCAGCCCGCGGGTAAGGGCGCGCACGAAGGCGGCATCTGCTCGCGCGTCGTGCAAGGGCCCTCCCGGCGCCCCGTAAATTGACCATCCCTTCAGCGGCAGGACGAAAGCCACCGGCCCCTTTGCCCGGTTCAGCCGCTCGGCCATCACCCGGCCCACCGCGGCCATTTCCTTCCGGCTGGTACGCACATTGGCATTGGAGGGATTGTGAAACACGGTCGCCCGGCGGCGCAGCCGCGCGGGAATGGATTCGCGCGGGCCGAAGCAGAGGTATTCCACGCTGCCCGGAGCCACCACCTGCGGAATTCCCATGTCCGCCGCGGCCGTCATCCGCCCCGGCTCTGCGGGCCTGTAGGGACCGGCGTTGACCACTTCCTCGGTGAGCTCGTGCGGCGTGATCTCCAGAACGGCAGCAACTCGCCCGGCGCGAATCAGCCGTTCCATGGCGGAGCCGCAGGCCCCGGAGGCATGGAACGCGGCCGTCTCGAGCCCCGCCGCGCGCAGAAGCTGCACTGATCTTGCAACCGCCGGATGAGTATTGCCCAGGGCCGTGATGGCCACCAACGGAACGGAGTTGGGATTGGAAACCGCCGGAGCAGAGCTCATGCCGGCCATGGCAGCGGCAGCGTTTCTCAGCACGGGAGCGCTGACCGGATTGGCGCCGCCGAGCAGATCACAGATCGAGAAGACTACCGCGATGTCGCTGACACCCACGTAGGGACGCATGTTGCCTGAGGCAACCGTCGAGACCACAAGCTTTGGAAACCCCAGGGGCAGCTCGCGCAGGCCGGCGCAGACAATCGAGGTTCCCTGGTTTCCCCCGATCCCCAGCGCGCCCTCAATGTGCCCGGCAGCATGAAGGCGGCGCAATAGCTGGCCGGCGCCGCGGCCCATGGCCGACATCACCTCATCCCGAGGACGGCTGATGATCAGCGCGGCAATGTCCGCGCCTGCGCTGGCTGCCACCTCGAAGCGGGAGACATCCGGCACGATGCCATCAGGCTCGAAGAGACCAACGTCGATGACGATCGCGGTCCGCCCCAGCTCCAGCAGGCAAGCCTTCAGAAAGGCAATCTCGCAGCCCTTTGTATCCAGCGTGCTTAGCAGAGCTATGGCCATGGTTCAAGCTCGATGACTCGGAAACGACGTACGCGAAGATTGCCGGCCCTTCACCGCCGCCGATCTGGCGCGGGCGGCCCTGAAGCAAAAAATGAATGCAATCTGGCGGTCCAAAAAATTAGGATACGCGAATTCTCCCTGCCTGGCGCCATTCAACAGCGCAGCGTCGCCGGCAAGCCGCTCTCTCCGGCCGCAAAGTGCATGCGTTTCTCGCAGCCATTCTGAAATGGTGTTGCGCAGCTCAGGCGGGTTGGGAACTCTGTCGCCAATCAGCTTACCGGTCATGCGGCACTGGCGGCAACCACATTGTTGCAGCCCAAAGCGGGTCCCGCGCGAACACCACGATAGGGCCAGGCTTCGAGGCGCCCGCCCAGGGAAAGTTCCCTGCCTTGCCGAAGAGAGCCTCTGGCGGCGCGAGAGCCAGGTCGAAGACGCTGGGCGAAGAGGCGGGCCGCCAGCCCAGGCGAGGCTTTTCTGTTGACAGTGAGAGTCGTGGTGTTTTATGGTGCGCCCAAGCAATTACATTCATCCTTGCCTGCGCGCATGATCGGCACCGGGTGCGGCTTCGCGCTAACTGAACCCCGGAAAGGAAAACCGCCAACCGTCGCTCAGGACTCCACGGCCCGAGGAAAAATTCATGCACATGGCAGGAAGCGCCGAAAAGACTGCCACAGCTCCAGGTTCCGGGATGACCAAGTCATACAAGGTAGCGTACTTTCTGATTGGCCTGGTGGTTCTCGCGGGATCTACTTTCATTCCGCCGATGCAGGGGATGAAGGCCGAGGCAATCAGGGCCTTGGCGGTAATGGCAACCACCGTCCTGTGGTGGGTCACGGAGACGTTACCCATTCCCATCACGGCGCTGATGGTGCCGGTGATGGTCCACGCCTTGCGGATCATAAGCCTATCTGAGGCGCTCCGGGAATCGTTCGGCAATCCGCTGATTCCGTTCATGGTGGGCGTGCTGGGACTGGCGGTTGCCATCTCGACCTCCGGGCTGGGCAAGCGAATCAGCTACTATCTTCTGTCCGTGATGGGCACCAACACCTCCATGGTGGTCGGGGGCTATCTGTGGATATCGTTCGCTATTTCGATGTTCATCGACGACATTGCCGTGGTGGCAATGATGCTTCCCCTGGTGCTTGGGCTTCTCAAGACGGTTGACGCCAAGCCTGGAAGCAGCAACTTCGGCAGGGCGTTGATGATGGCGATCATATTCGGAGCCGACCTCGGAGGAATCTGCACCCCTGCCGGAGTCAGCTCCAATATTATTTGCCTGGCCTTCCTGAACAGGAACGCCAACATGCAGGTTAGTTTTCTCTACTGGACCATGATCGCCACGCCCATTTTCGTGGTCGTGAACGCCATCACCTGGTGGGTGATTCTCAAGCTGTTTCCGCCGGAGATCAAAAAGCTTCCTTACGGCCGCGAGGTGCTGCAGGAGGAATTGAGGAAGCTGGGGCCATGGACCCTCAAGGAAAAGACCACCGCGTTGGTCTTCGTGGGCGCCATTGTGCTGTGGCTGACCAGCGACCTGACGAAACTGCCGATCGCTTTTGTCTCCCTGCTTATTCTTGGCGCCATTACTCTCCCGCGGGTGGGAGTCTTCGATAACTGGCGTGACCTGAACAAGGGCCTCGAGTGGGGCGGGGTGATGCTGGTGGTGGGAGGATTCATCGTCGGCCTCGCCGCCTCCAAGAGCGGCCTGGCGTCCTGGGTGGTGGCACGGCTCCTGCACCCGATGGCCGCGCTGCCCCTGTTCCTGCAACCTATGGCGGTGACACTGCTGATCGCGGCGGATTCCCTCGGTTTTTCCAGCTTCGGAACTACCGCCTCGGTGAATGTTCCTTTCATCATTGCTTACGCCCAGCAGCATGGCTTGCCCGTGCTGGCGATGACCCTGACGGCCGGTTTCGCTTCTTCCATTCACTTCATCCTGGTGACGCAAACCCCCAGCCTGGTGCTGCCGTTCGCATACGGATACTTCAGCTTCAAGGACATGGCGAAGATAGGCATCGTTATTACCTTGATCGGCGCCGTTATAATCAGCTTGGGGATGGTATTGGCCGGCATGCCCGCGGGAACGCCGTTACCCATCAAATAGGCGCGAAAGCGATTCTAACTATACCGATGATAGGCGCGGGAACAATCCTTGCTCTCTTGAGCGCAGCCGCCGGGGTGTGGCTCTTGCTGGCGCGCGGCAATTTTTGGCTTGCACCCCGGCAAACGCAACAACAACGTTCGCCAAGCTCCGCTTCCGCCGGCGAACGGGTGATCGCGGTCGTGCCCGCCCGCAACGAAGCGAAATTCATCGGCGCCAGTGTCCAATCATTGCTTGCCAGCGGCATTCGGGTCGTAGTGGTGGACGATCATAGCTCGGACGGCACGGCCGAGATTGCCCGCGCGACGGCGGCCAAGGCCGGCAAGTCCGGCAATCTCACCGTCGTCACGGCAGAACCGCTGCCCGCCGGCTGGTCGGGAAAGCCCTGGGCGATGCATCAAGGAGTACATCAGGCGCTATCCTCCTCAGGCCACCCTCCACCAGAGCGCGCAAAAGGCAGGCCCGCCGGGGACTCCGGTGGAGCATCTCTGCCGCTCCCGCCGGAATTTCTTCTGCTCACCGACGCCGACGTAGTGCATACGCCCGAGACGCTCAGCAGCCTGCTGGAGATCGCGGGCGGCGGTCGTGATCTCGTCTCCTTCATGGTCAAGTTGCA
>JBEKQR010000100.1:0-11759 GCA_049519515.1 Candidatus Korobacteraceae bacterium | reverse complement strand
AAGTATCTTCATCGAGCCTCTCCATAACACGACCGACCAATCGGTCGCAAGCACAGTACGTCTCCTCAATCCAACGTACGGTCTCCGCCTGTTTCGGATCAAAAAGGCAGTGTTCCCGGTCACGAAATCGCCAAAACATGTGCTGTACACGGTCGGGAGTGTCAAATAGGACAAATAAAAAGCCTTCACTCAAACGGTCCAGCTCGAAGAACAACATCTTCTCGCGTTCAGCTGAAACGAGTTTACATTGGGCCATAAAGGCGGCATCGTCCAGACGGGCGTTGTTGTGGCCATTGTGATCTTCGGCCATCCCTATCGTGGCGTACAGTCCGATGCCTTCCACCAATTCCTTTGCGTAAGCTGATGGCGAGGAGATAGCGAACAAAGGCAGGCTCGAATCGAAGTTCAATGGGCAGACATAGAACTCGATCGTCGGCGACAACCGGCAAACATAAAGGCGGGCAAGTGCGCTCACCGATTGCAACATTGAAAGCTTGAACTTAACCTTAAACCAGGGTCCCCAGGTCTTCTCCGCGACTTCCATGACCTGCGATGTGCCTGCGGTCTCGAACACCAAGCCCAGCCCAGAGGAGGACACCCGAACCTTAAACTCGGCCGTCACGTCTTCAGCCGGATGGTGTCGTGTATCACGTGGACCGATAAGGTATGTTTCCAAGCGGTCGCCAGGGCCAAGATGGACTACTCGTTCACTCTCGCCGGCAACTGTGGTCGTGTCTTGCGTATAGAAGGTTCCGGTACCCTGGCTGCCGCGAATGTCGGGGACCCCCACGCCCGCGAGAATCCTGGCGCCGCTTGCATCTGGAGGAAACGTACACGGGCATCTTACAATGGTGCTAGGGACCCCCGCCTCTTGCAGGAGTTGCCAAATGGGAAGTCCTCTGCGGCGACTCACCGCAGTCGGCAGGCTAAATCGGTTTCTGGGGGGGGCAAAGCGATGTAACGCAAATTCTGGCTGATAGGTCTGTGGGTCGCGTCCGATGAAGTCGAAAATGCCGTGCGCCCCTGGGTTAGTACCTGTCATAAAAGTCGACCAGGCGACCGGCGTCTGTGCCGGATAGGTTGTCTGTACTCGCCGATAGGAACCACGGCGCGCAAGAGAGGCAAAATTGGGCAGCTCGCCGCTAGCCATCATCGGCTCGATTATCGAAGGCTCCAAGCCATCGAGCCCCAAAACGACAACCTTCTTCTTCATCACTTTTGTTCTCGTGTCGTGGATGACCGCGCATTTCCATGATCGTTGTTCGGCGATGGGGAGCTATTCCGGGTTGACTTCTGCTTGAAATACTCCGCAATTTTATTGAAGCCAGCCACTAACCGGTTGAAAAACAAAAACAAAAACGCGCACACTGCGGCTAACGTCGACGCAAGCGGCATTAACTGACTAGGACCACCGTAAAATAATACTATTAAGGTAATCTTCATATTGCCAGCCTACTGAACGTCTGTTTAGGAAAACATTGACGACCCTTTTTAAAATAGAACTGGTCTCATATATGCTCCTAAGTGCTGATATTAAAGGGATTGATAACGCACAAACCCATCTATGAGACCAATTCTAGTCAAAACCCAAACACAAGGCACGCTTAAAAGCATCCTGGGCTGCCGCAACTTCCTTACCGATCTTTATTGAGAGCCGGTTTGAAGCGAGAAACTTTTTTGTTTTGCAAACTATCAGTTGTGTTTGCGGTTCCGCTTGATTCCCTGCTGAACTCCTCACTCAATCGCATGGCAACTTCCCGCCCTGCATTCGTCTCCGCGAGATTATGCTGCTCGCTATCGTTATCACAACAATGGTATAGCTCCATACCGTCCGGGCTAAGAATGAGATGCCACTGAGAAGTAATCAGTGACTGTGATGCTCCGCGGAAACTTGGAAAAACTGGAGGCACACTAGTAATTCTAGCCAGTTCGGAAATGGGGTATGGCCAGTTGGCCACTTCGCCCTGGCGCCCCCAAAGCTCTGATAAGGGCGGTAATTTGAAGCTGTCCTGCGGCGGAGCGTCTACCAGGCTGAGTAGGGTGGAAGGTATCGCGGCTGTACTGACCGGACGGGTGATTCGGAGGGCGGAGGGTATGTGATCAGGAGACCAAATAACGAGCGGCACATGGATCAGCTCACGGTAAAGCGCGTTCTGGTGATGAAAGAACCCGTGCTCGTTAAAGGCCTCGCCGTGATCGGAAGTAATAACGACAATGGTATTCTGGCCTAATCTCCGCCGCTGTAAATCATCGAATAACCTTTGAAGTTGCACATCGACATAATGGATGCATGCATCGTAGGCATCCATCTCGTCTTGCAACTCCTCCGGGGTGAGTATTTCGTCTCCTTTCGTAATTCGTCCGCCTTTGTGTCCAGGCCGGACAAATTGTTCTTCATAATGAATAACAGGCAAATAAGGAACATGTGTGTCGATATAGTTAAGAAAGACAAAGAATGGGCGAGAATCGCGATCAATCCACTGCAACGCTCGCTGGTTGATATCCTCGGCCGTGTTGTGACCAGGGACATACCTTGTCCGGTGAAGCTTGTAGGCTATCTCGACCAAGGGTTCACCATAAGGCGTTTGGGCGGCTACACCGATTGGGAAGCCGACGAAATCCTCAAAATGCATAAACCCACGGCCGAAACCCTGTAGGCGGGTGAACCATGACTGGTTTGCTGAAAATGCCGCAGTTCGATACCCGAGCTTCTGGAACTCCTCACCAATAACGGGTAAGTGCCCGTTCAGGACAGATTGTTCGTTTTCAACTCCATGTTCATGCGGGTAGCGGCCGGTCACCATTGAGGCATGCGAGGGTAAGGTCCAAGAGGAGGGGGCGATTGCGTAATCGAAGGTAACACCTTGCTGCGCGATGCGGACCAAGCTCGGGCTAGTGTTACGGGGGTAGCCGTAGAGAGTGAGATGGTCGGCACGTAACGTGTCCACCACAATCACGATCACATTGCGCCGGCCCAGAGTCGGTTGCGGTAGACGCGTTTCAGCCTTCTGCTCGGCAATGCGTTGTCCCAGGGAAATAAGCGCCGACAGCAGCACAATGGCTGCCATCCAGGGTAGTGTAAGCCGACAAAGGCGCATGGCCACGTCTGGATAGCGATGAAACAGGTACGCTGAGCGCGCGGCTAAGACCAAAACAATTGAGATAAGAAGCAGCCAGCTAGAGCCGTGGAACGAATACAGCATTTGCGCCCAGTCGTTGACGGCCAAGGCAGCCAGCAGAAAAGCAACGCCGGGCAGGCTGAAGATCCGCGGGCAGAGATGGTGGCCCACTACACAGAGCACGCCGACGGCAAAGAATAGGACACAATCGAACAAGGCGATAGCAGCAAAACCTTCAAGAGCGTACTGGTGCTGAGCTCGCGTTTTGAGAACAGTTTCGACGATCCCGGTCAGCAACCCGAACCATGAGGTGACAACAAGGACTTGTCTGGCGGATCGAGCAGGAGACCAGCTCGACTTTATAGAGCGATCGGGCATCGGGCAGCGTAACCGAATGAGCCGTAAGTAGAGTAAGAGGGGCCTAACTCAAAAATGGAATACCGCGATTCTGTGGTACTGGAGGGCATTTGTCAAGCAGGATAGCGACTTGCTTTTTAGGGATTTACGGGCGATTCACAGCCTAACTTGGCTACTTCTCCCCAAGTTTGCACTATTTTCATTCATGGTCCGTGAATCGCTTTCCTCTCTCTCGCATCGGCGTAACGGGGAACAGGTGCGGCCATTCGCCAGTCCGCACGAGACTGCCTCCTCCGCCATGCAGTCCAGCATTATCATCAACTTACAGTGTGAGTCCAAAAGCAGCAAAAGAGCGACCGCCGCCATGGCGGCAGAGTCATAATAGACGGATCGCGAGGGCACCCTCGTCCGTACAATTTACCCAGGAGGTCGCCTGCGTGAAAGACGAACTTACTTCACGGGAGCGAGTGCGGCTGGCGCTTGCGCATAAGGAACCGGACCGCGTTCCGCTGGACCTGGGCGGAACTTTCGTTTCGACACTGACTCTTGGCGCATACGACCGCCTAGCAGCCTACCTGGAAGAGACGGAGGGCTCAAGTCACCGTGAGCCTCCGCAGTTTGTTTTGCGGTGGGGACAAACGGTTCGTCCGAGCGAAGCCATGTTGCAGAGGCTGCGCATTGACACGAGGCCCCTTTATTCACGTCCTCCCAGGTATTGGCGCGACCTCAATTACTCGAAGCTGGAAAGTTTTGTCGATGAGTGGGGAGTCATGCGAAGGCGGTCGGGACCCGGCGAGTATCACTACTATGATGTTGTCGGCCACCCGCTTTCCGATACCACATCCATTGACGATCTGGAAAAGTACCGTTGGCCGGCGGGAGATGACCCGGGGCGCATAGAAGGACTCCGCGAAGAGGCGCAATATCTGTACAACCACACCCGGTATTCCATCATAGGCTGCGTCGGGGGAGTTGACATGTTCGAGACTTGCTGGTTTCTTCGCGGCTATGAAAACTCCCTTATGGACCTGGCCATGAACCAGGAGTTCGTGCATGCCCTGATGCGAAAGATAGTGGAGGTGCAAAAGGCCAAGTATGACGCCTATCTTGCTGAAGCCGGAGAGTATATCGATGCCATCATGATCGTGGATGACTTCGCGACCCAGCGGTCGCTGTTTCTTTCGCCAGCTTCCTATCGGGCCATGATCAAGCCCTACCAGAAGGAACTCATCAATCAGATCAAGAATCGGACACAGGCCAAAATACTCATGCATTCCTGTGGCGCGATTCGGCCGCTGCTGCCGGATTTCATCGAAGTCGGCATCGACGCGATCCAGCCCGTACAAGTGTCAGCCGCTGGAATGGATACGCGAGAGCTTAAGCGGGAATTCGGCGACCGGCTCACCTTTTGGGGCGGAGGGTGCGACAGTCAGCGCGTGCTGCCCTACGGAACCGTAGAAGAGGTAAGAGCGGAGGTGGAGCGGCGAATGAGCGACCTTGCGCCCGGAGGCGGGTTCGTCTTCAGCCCGGTTCACAACGTACAGTTTGATGTTCCGCCGGAAAACCTGGTGGCAATGTACGATCATGCGTTCCGGTGCAGCTACTATACTTCCACATAATGCTTGATCTCAGAGACTGCGGCAAAGTCCTATTGTGTGGGCATGTTCTTATCTTTGCCGGCAGGAACCGCCTGATCCTTGCCCATCTGGGCGTAAGCCTCCAGAAAATCCGCGGCGTTGACCGCCCCTGCGGCAAAGGACTTGATGGCCTCCTCGTGCAACAATTCAAGCGCTTCTTGCTTGCATTCCAGGTACTCCTTGGAAGTGAGCATGCTGAATTCCCGCGGCCTGTGTAGACGGACTTCAATGACCTTCTTCACGCATGCCGGCCGGTTGGTGAGAATAAGCAGCCTGTCGGCAAGGAAAATGGCCTCCTCTAACTCCGAGGTGACAAAAAAATTCGTTCCCCGATGCTCCTCAAACAGCCTTACGTAGTACTCCTGCATGAGCGCGCGGGTCATGGCGTCCAGTCCTCGAAAGGGCTCGTCCATCAGCATGACTTTGGGCTGATTGATCATGGCCCGAACCAGTTCCGCCCGCCGCTGCATGCCTCCAGAGAGCTGTGATGGATACTTGTCCTTGAAGTCTTTGAGACCGACCAGCTCCAGAAGTTTCATGGTTTCTTCCTCGTATACCTGCTTGGACAGCTTGCGCTGGACTCGAGGACCGTAGCTGACGTTCTCGAATGTGGTCATCCATGGAAAGAGGGCTGTCTCTTGAAACACGACCAGCCTGTCCGGGCCCCGGCCCGAAACGGACTTCCCATCCATGAGAATCTTGCCGCAATCCGGGGTCTCGTAGCCGGCCAGCAAGTTAACAAGCGTAGTCTTGCCGCATCCTGACGGGCCGATCATCACGGAGAGTTTGGCTTTTTCCAGGGTAAAGGAGCAGTCGCACAAGACCTGTTTGTGCAGAGGGCCTAACCCGAAGCCCTTGGAAACTCCATCCACGACCATCTCGCTGGCGAGTGTGGCAAGTGCCGGTTGAACCGCAGTCATGAAATACGCTCCTTAGAAACTCCGCAGCCAAGGGGTCATGCGGCTGCCGATCAGGCGGATAAGCGCCGAAGAGATGTAGCCGGCTACACCGATGCTCATCATGCCAATGATGATCATGGGATAGTCTCCCGCCACGTAGGACTGCCACGTGAGGAACCCCAGGCCTGAACGGCTGGCGATCATCTCAGCGGCCACTACTACGGCCCACGTAATTCCCATGCCAACAGTCATGCCCACGACGATGCTCGGCAGGGTGGCCGGAACCATTATCTTCCAGAAGATGTCAGCGCGGGTTGAGCCCAGCGAATAAGCCGCGCGGATGTAACGGACGTCTATGCTGTGCGCGCCGCCAATGATGTTGAGCACAACCGTAAAAAAGGCGCCCAAAAAGGTCACGAACATCATGGACAGTTCGTTGGTCGGCCAGAAGATGACCGCGATGGGCACCCATGCCAGAGGCGGAATGGGCCGCATGATCTCGAAAACCGGGTAAATGAGTTCGCGCGCAGCCTTGTTCACACCCATGAGCAGACCAAGCGGAATCCCAAGAACCTGGGCGATGACAAAGCCGGTCAAGATGCGTATGAAACTGTCCTTCCAGGAAACCCAATAGATCTTACTGACCAACTGCTCCCGAAGCTCCTTGAGCACCGATGAAGGCGGCGGAACATTGCCGATGATCGGGACTTGAAAACGCGAGCACAGCTCCCAAAGCACGGTAAAGGCGATCACGGCCGCAATGCCGCGAAAAGTCGTGAGGCTGAATATCTTTTTCCTGAGTTTTACCGGGTTGAATCCGTGCATTGAGCTTTGCGACATGACAAATGTCTCCGTAGTTTCGCGGCTTCTAAACCATTTCCCGCTCGCCCGCTTCAAAAGCCTTCAGGGCCTCCTCGTGGACGGCCTCGATGCACTCCTTCTTCAGCCGGATATAGCTGGAAGAGGAGAGCACGCGGAAATCGCGGGGACGGGGAATATCCACGTTAAGAATTGTTTTGATCTGTGCCGGCCTGGTTGTCATGATGTAGACCCTTGATCCCAGGAAAATGGCCTCTTCGAGGTCGTGGGTGATGAAGAAAATGGTCTTCTTGCATTTGTCGTATACGTCGAGCAGGAACTGCTGCACCACGGTCTTGGTGAGCGCATCCATGGCGCGGAACGGTTCATCCAGGAGCAGCACGCGAGGGTCGGTCATCATGGCCCGCGCTATCTCTACCCGGCGACGCATGCCGCCGGAGAGCTCGCTGGGATAGTTGCTCTCGATACCATGCAGTCCCATCTGGCTGAGCATTTCGCGCGCTTTGTCCTTGGCATCCTTATCACTGATGCCTCCTTGAACCACGGGACCGAAGGTCACATTTTCGAGGACCGTGAACCAGGGAAAGAGTGCGCCGTTCTGGAAGACCACTATACGGTCGGAGCCGGGGAAAGCCTTTTTATCGGGGCTACACAGCAGCTCGCCGTCAATGGTGATCTTGCCCGAAGTGATGTCATGAAAGCCAGCGATGGCGTTAAGCAAGGTGGTCTTGCCGCAGCCTGAAGGCCCAACCAGCACGCAAAACTCACCAGCTTCGATCTCCATCGAGCAATTGTCCACGGCCAGCACCTTGGCTCCGTCCGGGTCGTAAATCTTGGAAACATTGCGGATGGAAATCTGTCCGCGGGTAGAAAGGGAAGAAGCAATCTCGGAATTCATCGAGCATCCTCCCTGACCTTCCATTGCATCAGGCGATTTCCCGCAAGACGGATGAGCGCGCTGGAGAGCCAGCCGATCACGCCTAGAGTAACCATGGCGATAACAATGACCGGGTACTCAACCATGATGAACGAGTTCCAGATCAGGTAGCCCAGACCGTACTCGCCAGCGAGCATCTCGCCAGCCACAAGGGAAAACCAGCAGAAACCCATGCTGATCTGCAGCCCCGTAAAGATGTAAGGCAGCGCTCCCGGCAGAATGATCTTGAAAAAGATATGGCGAGGTTTTGCGCCAAGCGAGTTCGCTGCCCGGAAGTAGACCTCGTCGATGGACTCGACTCCCAGCAAGGTATTCAGCACGGTTGCAAAAAAAGAACCGAGAAAGGTAAGAAAGATGATGGACTGCTCCCGTCCAGGCCACATCAGGATGGCCAGCGGCACCCAGGCCAGCATGGGAATGGGCCTGAGAGTCTCAAGCAGAGGAAAAGTATAATCTTTGAAAGTCTTCTTCCAGCCCATGAACAGGCCGATAGGCACTCCCAGGAAAGTGGCAAGAAAAAAGGCTTGAACTACTCGCCAAATGCTCTTAAGTATGTGCGAATAGTACTCCGGCGTGTAGATAGATATGCCGTAGGAGGGGTCGTGTGAAATCCATTCCTTGAAGACCCCCACGGGGCCGGGAAGTTTTTTGAACCATGGAAGCTTCAAATACTCTGTAGTAGCGTACCAGAACAGAAGAAAGCCTGCGATGCCCAGGATATTAAGATAGGGAGCAGGACTCTTGAGCCATTGCTTGACGGAGAAGACGGCAATCTCCCATGAATTGGGCGCTCTTGACTCAGGCGTCGCGTCCATGGCTGCCCTTGCTCCAACTGCGTTTGACACGGGAATGCCTCCTGCATTTCATCGCCCAGGGTGTGTGGCCCAAGGCTTCCTGCATCAGAGCCAGACGCACGACTCGCCGGCGATCTGAACCCCCATTCCCGTAAGTACGGCGCCCCAGCGAGCCTGCATCAGCTGGCCGGGGAGTCCGTACCTCGCAGGAATGAAAGCAGGACCATTATTTGAAGGGACAAGCGCTAGCAGGGGCGCCATTGATCACGCCCAGTGTAACCTTGTCGCTCACGGGCTTATAGCCTGCCTCCTTGAATACCTGGCGGGCGAGACTGTCGTCCACGGTTCCGGGAGGAGGAACAGCCCTGATCACTTTGGCATTGAGCAGCAAAGGCGCAACTTCGGCGATATTCTTCCTCTCGCGTTCATTGAAGTAGAACGACTTCCATTCCCTGACGGGGTCCTTGTAGTACGCAGGCACTTTACCGTAAATCGAATACCAGAGTACTTTCTTTTGCACACCGACGGCGTGCTTGGAAACCATTTCGATTACGTTCTGCCAATTGGCGGGGTTGAGGAGATATCGCTGGGCCTCCAACTCGGCACGCAGGTAACCCTTGGCGACAGCGGGATACTTATCCATGAAATCCTTGCGCATAACAAGCATGCCTAGGTCGGGGTTGTCGGCGGCGCGGCCGTCGGCAGCGATGCGGGCATAGCCTTCGCCGACGTCAGAAGCGATGCGCGACAAAGTCGGCTCCCATAACGAGGCGGCGTCCAGCTTGCCGATGCGGAAGTTGGTGGCAATAACCTCGATAGACTGGTTAAGATACTCTTTAGGTTTGACATTATACTTGGCGAAGAACTTCAGCAAATACTGGTCCGAAGCGCTGCCCTTTGGTGCGGCGATGATCTTGCCGTTCAGCCATGCAGCCAATTCCTGGGTGTTCTTGAACTGCGGAGCGTCCTTGCGCACGAGCACTATGGCGCAACGCGTGCCTTCCGACATGCCCAAAGTAGCGACCATCTTTATTTCCGCCAGCTCAGGCTTGGAGGAGAGGATTGTGGCGGGCATGATGCTCATGTAACCGATCTGCGCCTTGCCGGCCAGCATGTCGTTGGCTATAACCGTGCCCTGCAGCGCGCCTTGGAACTCGATCTCTGTTCCCGGGGGAACATACTTCTTCCAAAGCCCCAGTTCCTGGTTGACAATGGCTTGGTACGAAATAGTGTCATAAGGCTGATATCCGACAACGAATGTTTCCGCGAGGGCCGGCGCGGAAGTCACGAGTAACAACAATGCGACGAATCCTACACCGCGACGCCATGATTTCATTGATAGCTCCTTAGGTTGCAGACTAGTTTTCTGCGCTAACGCATGGTAAGTGATCCCTGCCGTAAATTTCCGCACCTGCGCTCGGTTAGGCAATGCCGGCGAGACGCCTGGCCTCCTCGATTACTACGTCTTCCTGCGTCGCCATGACCTTGCGCTCTCCCCAGCGAAGCACGGGCTGCCGCGGGTCGCATCCGTATTCCATTGCGGCATGTGGCAAATGAGATTTGGATAAGCAGCCTTTGGCGCCAACACCTGCGCGAGCTTTTTCCTCAGCAAGTATCGTCAGCGTGCGTCGGTCTCGGTCTCGGCCGGTGTGGGACCACATCGCCATCGCTCCTTTCAGGTGGGTAGGAACATCATGGAAAATGACGCGCTTTATCCCGCCAAATGCTTGCTGATAAGTTTGGGGCTTATCTTAGGCCAACGTGGGTGTCTGTTCAATTAGGAAATTGCCGGCCCATGCCTAAAGAGTTAACAATTGCCATTGTCGCATTGTCGATCATGCTAACAACGCTGCGTCTGCAGTCGTACCGCCGGCGCGGGCAATGGGTTGCTCAGATTATTCTCAACTAATGCCTTGGCGGTGCAACAACATGCACCCCAGCGAGCCAGAAGTCGGGCTTGCTGGGGACCCCGCGAAGCCGCACCCCTTCAAAGTGCTATTTGTGAAACAAGCTCTAGAGACACAACTGGCTTTCCTCGATAATCTGTTCGCGGAGTGTCAGGAAGGCAGCGTCGGTGTGTTCCCGAGGCCGGGGAAGATTCACCTCATAGACGGTCTTCATTCGCCCGGGCAACTTATCTTCCAGAGTAATGATGCGATCACCCAGGTATACCGCTTCATCGATATTGTTAGTCACAAACACAATCGTGCGCTTCTCCGCCTCCCAAATTCGGGTGATCTCCTTCTCCATGAAGTAGCGGGTTTGGGCGTCGAGCTGCCCGAAGGGTTCATCGAGGAGCATCACGTCGGGACTATTCGCATAGGCTCGTGCAATCCCCACCCGCTGTTTCATCCCCCCGCTCAACTGGTGGGGATAGTGCTTCTCGAATCCCTCGAGCTTCACCAGATTAATGTAATGCGCGGCGATTCTGCGTCTTTCAGCCCTCGGAATGCCCCTGAGCTTTGGGCCCATCTCCACGTTGCCCAGGACCGTCCGCCATGGAAACAGCATGTAGCTCTGAAAGACCAGGCCCCGGTCCTGTCCAGGGTCTTCCACCGCTTTTCCGTCCATAAGGATCCGGCCCTCGGTAGGCATCTCCAATCCGGCGATAATGCGAAGCAACGTGCTCTTGCCGGATTGTCCTGGTCCCAGGATCACCACAAACTCGTTGTGGAACACCTCAAAGGAAATGTCCTGCAGGACATGGACCTGAACCTTGCCCTTCTGGATAAATGTCTTGGAAAGCTTCTCACAGGAGATCTTAACCACATCCCTGCCGCACTGTTCCATCACCGAGGGTCCCTCATTCCTGGCTTGTCTCACGATTACAGCCCCCCAATCTGGCGCTTCCACGGGCAGATCAGTTTTTCCAGGCAGGTTACGAGCAAACTTGTCCCCCAAGCTACCAGGGCAATGATAACCATACCCCCGATGACCAGCGAAGGCTTGGTGAGCCTCATACCCTGGATGATGATCCACCCCAGGCCCGATTGTGAGCTAACCAGTTCCGCGGCCAGAACGCACGTCCAGGCAACACTAAGGGATACCTGGAGCCCGGCAAAGATCGCGGGGAAGGCGGCGGGAAAGCACACCTGGATGATCTCGTCACGGCGCTTTCCGCCAAGCACGCGCACCACATCGTACAGCTCCGGATCAATGAGACGGACGCCGTTGTAGGAATTGAGCAGGCAGGGCAC
>JBEKQR010000099.1:0-11881 GCA_049519515.1 Candidatus Korobacteraceae bacterium | reverse complement strand
AGCGCGGCCTCGAGCTCTCGCAAGGGCTGCGGGAGCGGCATTACGACACCGCCCGCCAGTTGCTCGGCCCGGCCAGATACGAGCGCTTCCACTCCGCCCTGGAGCAGGAGTTCGATTCGCTTGACGAACTGCTGCGCGGCATCGCCGCCGTCGGCGAGCTCAGTCCCAGAACCTCGGACTACGTGGTCAGCTACGGCGAACGGCTATCGAGCAAGATCGTGACTGCCGCTTTCGGGGCAATGGGGCTGAACTCCGCCCTGGTGGATGCCCGCGAAGTCATGATCACCGACGGGCAGCACACCAAGGCCGTTCCCCTGGTGGAGGAAGTCGATTGCCGCTCGCAGAAGATCATCGCCCCGTTGCTCGCAGCCGGGCGCGTGCCGGTGGTCGGCGGCTTCATCGGGTCCACCAAGGAAAAGGTCCAGACCACCATTGGCCGGGGCGGTTCCGATTATTCGGCGGCGCTGTTCGGCGCGGCCTTGAATGCCGAGGTCATCGAGATCTGGACCGACGTCGACGGCATGATGACGACCGATCCCCACATCTGCCCCGACGCTCACCGCATCAAGGTCATCAGCTTTGAAGAGGCCGCGGAACTGGCCTACTTCGGCGCCAAGGTTCTCCATCCCGCAACCGTCATGCCCGCGGTCAGGAAGAACATTCCCGTGCGGGTGCTCAACTCCCGCAATCCGAGGAACGAAGGCACGCTGATCGTGTCGCAGGCGCCGCACTCCAAATCGATCTTCAAGGCGATTGCCGCCAAGAAGGGCATCACCATCATCGATGTCTGCGCCACGCGCATGTTGATGGCGCACGGCTTTCTGCGGCAGATTTTTGAAGTGTTCGACCGCCATCGCTGCTCGGTGGACGTGGTCGCGACCTCGGAGGTCAGCGTCTCGGTCACGGTTGACTCCACCCAGTCGATCCCGCAGATTATGGCCGACCTGAAGAGCATGGCGGACGTGCACTTCAAGGAACGCAACGCCATCGTCTGCCTGGTGGGCGAGAATATCCGCGAGAAGGCGGGAATCGCGGCGCAGATATTTACCGCGCTGGGAAACATCAATGTGCGCATGGTTTCGCAGGGGGCTTCGGAGATCAATATCACCTTTGTGATCGACGAGGAGCAGGTGCCGGAGGCCATTCGCCGGTTGCACAAGCACTTCTTCTCCGCTCCTGATCCGAATATTTTCGACTGAACAGCAGGGTTCTTGGGCCGCAAGCTAAACGAGGTGGAGAAATGAAACTGGTTCTCCTTGGCGGGGCCGGCAAGACCGGGGCGGTGGTCGCCGAAGTCGCCCGCGAGCGCGGCCATGCGCTGCGCATTCTGGAAATCGACGAAAACCGGGACGGCACCGCTCTGACCCGCTCTTCGTTGGCTGGCGTGGACGCGGTCATCGACTTCACCTCCCCTTCGGCTGTGCTGGCAAACATCAATGCCTGCGTGCAGGCGGGGACGAACATGGTCGTAGGCACGACCGGCTGGTACGAGCGCATTCCCGACGTGCGGCGCACGGTCGAGCAGGCCGGCACGGGACTGATCTTCGCCTCGAATTTTTCCGTCGGGGTAAACGTCTTCTTCAAGACCATCGCCACCGCGGCCGCCGCCCTCAAGCATGGCTATCAAGGCGAAATCCTGGAGCGCCACCACATCCACAAGAAGGACGCTCCCTCGGGAACCGCGGTAACCATGCAGAAGATCGTGGAGAGCGTCTCCGGCCGCAAGCTGCCGGTGCGCTCGGAACGCGAGGGCGAAGTGGTGGGCCTGCACCAGCTTACGCTCACTTCGCAGGGGGACAGCATCGTCCTCACGCACGATGCCAAGAGCCGCCGGGGCTTTGCCGAAGGGGCGGTGCTGGCAGCCGAGTGGATTCGCGGCAAAAAAGGATTCTACGAGTTCAAGGACATCTTCGATCAGCTATAGGCTTTCGTTTGATCTTTTTTTGCATTCGCCCGAGTACAACGTAAAATAGCTACGAACGTTTTCTTTCCTGCGGGAGGAAACAATGAATCTGCGTGGATGCGGCACAGCTCTGATTACCCCTTTCAAGAGCAACGGCGCGGTCGATGAGGCCGCCGTGCGGGCCCTGGTCGCCTGGCAGGTGGAATCGAAAATCGATTTCCTGGTCCCTTGCGGCACCACCGGCGAGACCCCGACCCTCAGCCGGGAGGAGTGGCTGCGCGTAATCGAGATCACCATCGAGGTTGTGGCCGGACGCGTCCCCATCGTCGCCGGCGCCACCTCCAATTCCACGGCGGACGCGGTTGAGAAGGCGAAAACGGTGGCCAGGATCAAGGGCGTGGACGCCATCCTGACGGCTTCGCCTTACTATAACAAGCCGACCCAGGAAGGCCAGTACCAGCACTTCAAAGCCATCGCCGAAGCTGTCGACAAGCCGCTGGTGCTCTACAACGTTCCGGGACGCACCGGCGCCAACATCGAGCCGGCGACCGCCGCCCGCCTGGCGAAGATCGGCAACATCATCGCCATCAAGGAAGCCAGCGGCAACATCAGCCAGATGGCCGACCTGCTGAACGCGGTGCCGGAGAGCTTCCTTGTCCTCTCGGGCGACGACGCGGTCACGCTGCCGCTGATCGCCCTGGGCGGCGTGGGGGTGATCTCGGTGGTCTCCAACCAGATTCCGCGCGAGATGTCCGAGCTGACCCGGGCGGCCTTGAACAACGATTGGGCAACCGCGCGCAAGCTGCAGCGCAAGTACCTGCCGCTGATGCAGGCGAACTTCATCGAGTCGAACCCCATGCCGGTGAAGGCCGTGCTGGCCATGATGGGCCGGATCGAGGAGAACTACCGCCTGCCGCTGGTGCGGGTGAAACCGGAGACGCGCGCCAAGCTGGAGAAGATCGCCGCCGAAGCCGGATTGCTTGCGCCGGTGACGGCGAGCCGATAGCGTTCCTCCACGACCGCATACAGCCGCTGGTAGTCGTCCGTCATGCGTGTGGCGGAAAAATGTGCTTCGACGTACGCCCGGCACCGCCTCGGATCGAGGCGGCCGACCCTGCGGACCGCGTTCGCCATCTCGTCCACATTCGCAACCAGGAAGCCGGTGGCGCCGTCGGCAACCACCTCCGGCAGCGCTCCGTTGCCGAAGGCCACCACGGGAGTCCCGCAGGCCATGGCCTCGATCGCCACCAGCGAGCTGGTCTCGGGGGCCAGCGTCGGAATCAGCACGGCGCGCGCGTGGCGCAGCAGCTCCAGCTTGCGCTCGAACGGCGGCGTCTCCACGAACTCAACCATTGTGCCGGCGGCTTCCAGGCGCGGCCGCACCTCACGCTCGAAATACTGCTGGTGCCAGGAAAACGGATAGACAGCCCCGGCGATAATCAGCTTCATTCCGGCCTGGCGGGCGGCGTCGAGGGCCAGGTGCGTTCCCTTTTCCGGGCAGATACGGCCCATCCACAGCAGGTAATCTCGCTCAGGCCGGGGTTCCCGGCAAGCGTAGCCGTTGCGATTGCTTGTGTGAACGTGCGGCCGATAGTCCACAAATGGAAACCTGTCCAGGGCGATCCCGTTCGGCACCACGCCGGCAAAGTTCGGCAGCTCGCGAAAAGATTCGGTCTGTGATTCCGAAACGCAATTGAAGAAGACGTTCGGGGCTACGGAGTCGAACAGTCCAGCCGGGTAAAAGCTGCGTGGCAGGTGGAGGGTGGCGAGAACAGGAGCGACGATTTTCCCGGCGTGGCGCCAGAAGTGTCCGCTCTTGTCGTGAACAATGGAGAAATTCCGCTGCCGGCAAAATTCAAGCACTGCTTCGCTGTGCTCGCGCTCGCGGCTCTCGAACTGATCCGGCTTTCCCGGCGCCGTGCCGGTGACCAGCAGCTCGCCCACGACGCGTGAACCGGCGCAGGCCGCCACGGCCGTCTTCGCGCCTCGAAGCGCCAGTTCGCGCTCCACCGTCCACAACATCTGCTCTGCGCCGCCGCAACTGGCGTCCGAGACGGGCAGCATGGGATAAGCGACGAAGAGGATGGATTGGCCGGCAGACATAACAGGGCTTTCCATGGGATGTCAGCCGGCGGTTGCGAGTTGCTGGGCCCCACATCAGCGCACGAGATGTGGGATTCTTCCTTGAACAACTTCTTCCCACATTTGCCAACTGAAGGCAAATGTGGGGCACTCCGGGATTATGCAGGGGCGGCCGCCCTCAGCCGCCCAATTTAGCCGTTCTGCCGGAAGTCCTTCAGAAACTCGCTAAATGCGGCGCAGACCTGTTTGCCGGTCATCGACCACTGCCAGTGTTCGTAATTCAGCTTGCCCGGGTGCGGAGGCTGCGAATAGTCATAGGCTGGAAGGGGGCGCACGGTCTCCACCTCGGGCGAGAAGAAGCGCAGGAAGTCTCCCTGGGAGCTATAGGTCCGCCACATCTCCCGCTTGCGTTCGACCTCCGCCGGGGTAGGCCTGATGTCGATCTCCGTCCCATTCTCCTGGATGAACCTTTGCGGTTGCGGGCGGTCGGAGTCGGAATGGCGCGCCCGGCTGTAGATTGGGGCTTCCCAGGCCGGCAGTTCGAAGGTGCGGCTGGCGAGCGAGACCAGCAGGTTGCAACTGTCGTGGTCGGGATGGCCGCCTTCATAGGCCAGGGTCAGCAGCGCCTGCGGCCGAAGCCGCTCGATGGCGCCACTCAGCTCGCGCCAGGCAGCCGGGAGCCGGCGAAACAACTCCTGGTCCACCAGCACTTCCGAGGCAGCGGCGCTGCCGTTGCAATTGGCGGCGACAAATTGCACCCGGCGAACACCCACCTGGGCCAGCGCCTGCCGCGCCTCCTGCTGCCGCAAGCTGGCGTAAGCCTCACGCGAGCCGTAGCGCTCCCAGAAATAAGGATCGCGGGGGGCGCCGTCGGTCAGAAAGAGCACGGTGGGATCGGCCATCCTCTGCAGCAGCGCGCCGTAAGCCACGCACTCGTCGTCGGGATGCGCCAGCACGATCAGAGAGGCCCCAAGCAGAGAAGACAGCGCGTCCATGGGAAATAGGATGCGTCCTCGCGGTGATTTACAGCTTGGAAAAATCCAGCGTTGCAAAATAGTCGTCAATCGTCTCGGCGCGGCGAATCTGCTGCACCTTGCCGTCTTCGCGCAGCAGCAGTTCGGCGCACCGCAGCTTGCCGTTGTACTGGAACCCCATGGAATGGCCGTGCGCGCCGCTATCGTGAATAACGAGGATGTCCCCGACCTCCACTTTCGGCAGCATCCGGTCGATGGCAAACTTGTCATTGTTCTCGCAAAGCGAGCCGACAACGTCAACCATCGAGTTGGCGGGAGCCTGTTCCTTCCCCAGGACGGTGATGTGGTGATACGCGCCGTACATCCCCGGACGCATCAGGTTGGCCATGCAGGCATCGACGCCGACGTACTCCTTGTAGGTGTGCTTCTCATGAATGGCTCGTGTTACCAGAAACCCGTACGGCCCTGTGATGCAGCGGCCATTCTCCATGAAAACTCGCAGCGGATGCAACCCCGCCGGCCGGATCCGTTCGTCGTAGAGCGCCTTCACGCCCTGACCCAGCGCTTCAAGGTCGAGGGCCTTCTGTTCTGGCCGGTACGGGATGCCGATTCCTCCGCCAAGATTAACAAACTCTAGCCGCACGCCGAGCTTTTCGACCAGCTCGACAGCCAGATCGAACAGCATGCGCGCTGTCTCGATGAAGAACTCCAGTTTCAGTTCGTTCGAGACGATCATCGTATGCAACCCGAACCGCTTGCTTCCCTTCTTTCTAGCCGACGCATATGCCCCGAACAGTTGGGGACGCGTGAGTCCGTACTTCGCCTCCGCCGGCTTGCCGATTATCGCGTTGCCCTCGCGCGCCTTTCCTGGGTTGTAGCGAAAGCAAATCAGCTCCGGCAATCCTCCCGTATGCTCCTCGACATACGGCAAATGCGTAATGTCATCGAGGTTGATAATCGCGCCCAGCGCTTTTGCTTGCTGGTACTCCTTAAAAGGCGTGTCGTTCGACGTGAACATGATGTTCTCGCCGGTGATTCCGGCCCGCTCGGCCAGCAGCAGTTCGGGCAAGCTGGAGCAGTCGGCGCCGAAGCCCTCCTCTTTCGCGATCTTCAGGATGTACGGGTTGGGTGTCGCCTTGACCGCGAAGTATTCCTTGAATCCGTCGCACCAGCCAAAGGCGGCATTCAACCGCCTCGCATTCCGGCGAATGCCCCGCTCGTCGTAGAGATAAAACGGTGTCGGATAATTGCGAATGATTTCGCGGACTTGGGCTTCATTAAACGGGAGTGCCTTGCCAGTCTCAATGGTCATAATTGCTGTATTTGTTATGCCCTTTCTCTGAATAATTCGCGGCAACACTGTAAGCATATTATCTTGTCGTGTAAACTTAGTGCCAGCATGAGATTAGGCGATCTTTGGGCGAAGCGCCACAGCGGCACAATGCAGCCGGATTCTGCCGACGTGACGGTCATCCGTGAGATCGCCGCGACGCTTTAAGGGTGAACATGGCAGACTTCTATGATGCCCGCGGCAATACCTACTTTGTCGCCTCGCCGGAGGAGATTGGCCAGTTCGCCGAAATTCCTCGAACTGCCGCTGGGGCCGCCATGTCGCGCGGGCAATGGGCGGTTCGCGCGATCGAACGCATCTGCGGCCGGTTGAACGCTTCCTGCACCCCAGCAGGCGCCCAGTCACCCCAGCAAGCCAAAACCGGGCTTGCTGGGGACCCCGCAACTTCAGCGCCTGCCGGGGACCCCGCTTCTCCGCCCCAGCAAACGCAAAACCGGCGTTTGCCGGGGGCCCCTGCGGGCAAGAGATTCCTATCGGACGGATTATTAGTCGGACCGTTCCCCGACGAAAACGCCTTTGGCATGCTGATCGTCAACACAGACGGCACACTTGCGGAACGCAGCGGGAACGGCCTGACGATTTTCTCCCAGTTCCTGGTCGACACCGGACAGGCCAATCGCACGGATGCTTTCGTCGTGCGCATCTATCATGACAAGCCTCCGGCGCCATTGGTCGAGGCTCGGATTGAGGCGGCTGTACGGGACGGACGGAACGGATTCTGGATCGACATGGGCGTCCCAACCTATGGACTCTCCGCGGTTGGCGCTTCTCCCGAACACGTCGGCGTCTCTGAGTTTGAAGGTCGCGGCACCTTTCGTGTTTTCGATCTCGAACAGATCGAGGCATCGTGGACGTGCAGCCAGTTTGTGAATGTTGGGAATCCGCATTGTGTAACCTTCCTGAAAAACCCCAGCCTCTTGCCTTCGATGGAGCAAATCGGGTCGCCGAACTGGCTGCCCCGTCTGACCGCCATTGCAAATAGCACCGAAAGCGATGGAGTGCGCGGCGAAGGGCGTCCGTGTAAGAACGGAATTAATCTGCAGTGGGCTTCCCTCCTTGGTCCGGATACCATTGCTGCGCGGGTTTTCGAGCGTGGCGAGGGGCCTACATTGTCCTCCGGATCCAGCGCAACGGCCGTCGCGAGTGCCGCAAGGGCGCTGGGGCTTCTGGGTGCGAAGACCGTCAATGTTGCGATGCCGGGAGGCGTCGCGCCGGTTAGATTCGATGAAAGCGATGGTATCTTGAAGCGCGTAATGTTATTTGGCGAGGCTCAACGAACGACTCCGCGTTAGTAACCCCCGCAAAGAGAATGACTGAACATGACATACATCAATGACAACTATCTCAAGCTGACTGCCGGTTACTTGTTTGCTGAAATTGCCCGCCGGGTGAAGAAATTCTGCGACGAAAACCCTTCCGCAAAAGTTATCCGATTGGGTATTGGGGATGTTACCGAACCGCTTGGCTCCGCGGTGATTCAAGCGATGCATGCAGCCGTCGATGAAATGGCCGTGCGGTCATCGTTCCGTGGCTATGGGCCCGAGCAGGGCTACGACTTTCTGCGCGAAGCCATCGCCAAAAACGACTACCAGTCTCGCGGAGCCAACATTGACGCAGATGAGATTTTCGTCTCCGACGGGTCAAAGTGCGATTCGGCAAATGTTCTGGATATCTTCGGAGCAGGTAACGTCATCGCCGTCCTGGACCCTGTTTACCCGGTGTACGTGGATACCAATGTGATGGCCGGCCACACAGGTCCGGCAGACGCCACTGGCCGCTACGGCGGATTGGTTTATCTTCCGGCTACAGCGGAGAACGATTTCGTCCCGGACCTCCCCAGGCAGCGCGTTGATCTGATTTACCTGTGCTATCCCAATAACCCGACCGGCATGGTTGCAACCAAGGAAATGCTGAAGCGTTGGGTCGGCTACGCGCACGAGAACGGCTCGATCATTCTGTACGACGCCGCCTATGAGGCATACATTACCGACCCGTCCATTCCGCATTCGATTTATGAAATTGATGGAGCCAGGGACGTCGCGCTCGAATTCCGCAGTTTCAGCAAGACGGCCGGCTTCACCGGTGTTCGGTGCGCCTTCACCGTCATTCCGAAAGGTCTCAAGGGAAAGACGCGGGATGGCCGCGAAGCCTCGATCCATTCGCTGTGGAACAGACGGCACAGCACCAAGTTTAATGGTGTCTCTTATCCCGTTCAGCGAGGCGCTGAGGCGATTTATTCGCCGGAAGGCAAGCGGCAGGCTCGGGAAACCATTGAGTTTTACCTCACCAACGCCCGGCTGGTGCGTGAAGCACTGGCAAAGCTGGGAATACAGGTCTACGGCGGCATCAACGCACCTTACGTGTGGCTAAAGACCCCCGGCAGTTTGAGCAGTTGGGACTTCTTCGACAAGCTGCTGCGGGAAGCCCAGTTAGTGGGAACACCAGGGAGCGGGTTCGGAACCTGCGGGGAGGGCTATTTCCGTTTGAGCGCGTTCAACAGCCGGGCCAACGTCGAAGAAGCCACACACCGCTTTGCCAAAATCATGTAGCCTCATCTGCCCGGCAATCACGTAAACCTGCTGGGCTTTCGCCTGGGAGCCATGGTCCAGATGGATCCTCCGGTCGGGAAGACTGCTTCCCAATCCGAAAATCATCGTAAACAATTCTAAACGAAGCACTTGACAAATCCAGCTTGTTGAATAGCTCTTCCCGTGAGCTACGCGTCAGGTTTTACGGGGTCCACTTTCTTTGCAAGCACTTCCCTCTATTGCCGATTATTCTATTTTTACACCAATCAGCCCCAATAAGGTTTCGCCTTGCGAGGGGGTAACGGCGTAATTGGTTTGCTGGTGGTACCCCTTAAAAACTTCCAGGCACTTCAATACCGATACTTCATTGATCTTGGCAGCAGAAAGATGCACGTCCATATCGATATACGTCGCTACGACTCGCAAGCGAACCCCGCTGTCCAGCAAGCAAGTCCCGCTGTCTTGGTTATGCACATAGTAAGGCAGTTCGTGCTCCATCTCAGGCATTTCACGAGGCTCTGAGTCGATGCGGAGAATTGCCCGAATTCCGCCTTTGATGCCCGCCCAAATAAAGGCGGTATCCCCGGTGCAAATCTCGTTGCAATGCTTATTGACTCGCCAAGTTGTAAGGCGGTTTGAGTCCTTCAGACGATCATCAAGCCTGTATTTTTCTGGATTACAACGAAACATCCAGTAGTTTGTGGGTCTTTTCATCAAGCCATATCCTTCCTGTGGCTCCCTCACCGAATGGGTCAACGGCGATGTGCTGATTTGCCTCCTCCTTAGCGATACACCACAGCGACGATCATAAGAACGATAGTAAAGAGGATAAAAAGCAATATCAACAACGTCTTTATGTGGGTGGGCTGTTTACTGGTCTTGAAGTCATGTATGACGGGAGCAGGTAATCCCTTCCGAGCACAGAGGTCTTTGGATTCGGTAGCTAGCCAGTCACTAGCGTTGACCACAAACCTCTTCGCAACAACACCATGTGTCGGCAAGCCATCATTCAGAGCAAATGAAAATAGGATTCCTTCGGGCGTATCTTGCATCCCGATGAAACCTACTTGAACCATTCCCTCTTGAATTGATTGACATATATCGTCCGTGTCTTCCAGTTTAAGTATTCGGTATAGCTCCTGCTCTACATTTTCTAAATAAACAAGTGGGGTTGACTGCCAGCCCCCTTGTTTCTGTGCCTTCAGCGCTTCCATTTTTATCGCCGCAAATGGGTCAGCCGAAGCGTTATAGCCCTGCTGCTTGATGGAAACACGGAGCTTGACCGTATCATTGCCCCATTTGTCTTTAACTCTTGAATGCACAGTAGCCGTTAACAAATGCACCTTGCCCTTGAATCTTGCAGCTTGCGTGGCACTAATGTATCCAATCTGTTCACCAGTTTGCGAAAGCACTCGAATGGCATTCCGGTCGTATTCGTTCGACGGCTCGGGAATCAACTTAACCGCATCACCAACGGAACAAAGTTGTTGGGCGGCGATGCGGCTCGTGCCGTCATCGTTGGGGTGCGTGACGCCTTTAACTTCGCAGAAATAGACGCCCTTCGGTGGGAACTTCGAGGGAGGAGGTATCTTCCGGTCTGGTTTCTCCGACTCCTTCTCCGCCGCTGCGGCAGCAGCCACGGCTAATGTTCCGACAACGGAACCGACCGCATTAAAAACAGAGGCTCCAAGCTTTCTGCGGCGACCGCTTGCTGTAAGCGGGATTCCGATTGTGCGGGATATACGAGATTTGAAAGCTGATATCCCAACCAGCCTTCTCCATGAAAATCCTCCGAAATTCATTGCTTTCGCCTAGGCTATTATCCTTGTGAGTAGTTGGATTTCAGAGGGGAACTTTACCACTTTCCTGGCGGGTGCAAAAGCGACTAGATTTTGAGCGGGTGCTACGGGGTCATCCGACCCTTGGCGGTGCCTCATAAGCCAGACCAACTGGACAATCTGGACAATGTAAAATCAATAACTTACGTGTTTTCAATGAGGCTGTGTCTTCCGGTCGGAATGACATTTTTTTGATGGGATACATCAACTCTGGTTTCGCTCAGAACTGGCCCGGGGCTCCCTCCGGCGCTGGCGGCAGCAGAACCGGGCACTGCGTGCGTTGGTCGCGTATCTGCAGATGTCTCGCCCGGAAATGAGCCAGTGCCCGCCTGCCCCAGGCGCGCACGAAATAGTAATTAAAGGTCGCGCCTATGCCTGAGCTCAGCACCGGGATCAGCCGCGCCGACCACTTTTCCACGATCTCGGCGCTGGCGGAGACGGCAATGCGCTGAATCACCTTGGGCACGAAGCGGGTCAGCACGCTTCGCTCCAGCAGATCGCGGCTGATGTCCACTCCGGCGGCAGTGGCGGCGGCGATCCACAGCTCGGCCTGCTCTTCGTCGGTCGAGAACTGGAAGCCGTATATCAGGCTCAGCTTCTGCAGGGTGCGCATGGTGATGGCGGCCAGGATGCCCAGGTCAGGCACGATGGTCAAAAAGCCGCCCATACCAAAACCGGCGCCCTCGGCCGCGGCCAGCTTCATGCCGGCGCGTATCGTCTGATCGGCGATATCGTCGAGGCGGACCACGGGAACCGAAAAAAGGCCGTCGTAGGTCTCGACCGGCAAGCCGTGGGCGGCGCGGAGGTGGAAGAGAAATTCATCCGGTTCCACCCTGATGCGCTCATAGGCGCGGGTAAGCCCGGCGCGCACCGCGTTTTCGACTTGAACCAGCAGCCACGATTTTTCCTGGGTCGGTTCGGCCATGGCTCTTCTGTACAGCTCCAGGAATAGTATAGTTGATGGCTGAGGGCGCCTATCCGGCCCGCTCAACCCGCCCAATCCAATAGACCCACATCAGGCCGCGCAGATGCGGCCACCGCGCTTGTTGGGGACCGTCCAGGACCTGGTTCGGTTTATAGGGGACCCCGGCGGGCCTTGATTTCATGACGGCGTTGGCTCCCTCGGACCGAGTACATTTAGCGACTAAGCGACCAGGGCTCGGGGAAGGAGCCAACGTGAGATTCATTATAGGTTGTGATTTCCA
>JBEKQR010000098.1:0-11907 GCA_049519515.1 Candidatus Korobacteraceae bacterium | reverse complement strand
CGGGTTCAATAATTGGGTGCGGCAAGATAACGGCCAGCTATTGCTCGTCGGGATCAACAGCATAAATGGTAGCGCGCAGCTCACCACCAGCCCCGGGGTGGTCAGCGGTTTTACGCTGGGCCCCAACCCGCTGGCACCTCTCGGCTCGCTCGGCACCAACTGGCACAAGCCCTACGCCGGCTTGAGTGTCGACGTGCACAAGGGATTGGTTTTCAAAGGCATGTGGTACTACTACGATTACAACGAAAAAGACGTGGAAAATGCCAACGTGCTGTTGCCGCGCGACTTCCACGCCAATAACGGGGTCGTCTCACTGAAGTATAGCTTCTGAATCTCCATCCCCGGCGGAGCGCAAAGCCGACGGGGTGAGTGTCTCGTGAACGCCCAATTTTATGGGATGCAATAAGGCGTGATGGCTTCGGCTATCGCGCTTTTTTGCGCTTACCCGGTGGCCGTGGCGCCGCCAGCCATGGCGGGTCGCGCAGCTTACGCGTTTACGAGCCCGCGCTGACCGGCGTCCCTCGCCGGGGAAGTCCAGTCTGCCCAATGCACAATCAAAAAGTGATATTCCTCACAGCCGGCTAGGCGATATCGCCGGCAAAGCCCTCCCTGGTGATTACAGTCACAATCGCAGGTGAGCTGTCTCACTGCCTTGACGTGCATACGGATGCGAAAACAAAGTAAAGCATCTGCTGCAACTCCTAGGAGCCAATCGGAATGGGGCAGTAGTGGGGAATCTCCCAGGTAAGGTTTCGTGAATCGTTACGCCAGGTTATTGCTGATTGCCGCGCTGCTGGCCGGGGCCACCGTAGTTCCCGGCGGAAGCCGTTTGGGTCTGGTCGAGCCGGCAAACGCGCAAGCGGCACAGCCGGCAACCCGCACCCACAAGCGCGCGGCAGCAGCAAAGCCCGCCAAGCTCTCCAACGCCGGCTGCCTCGCCTGCCACAGCGACCCTTCGCTGACCAAGGAAGAGGACGGCAAGCAGGTAAGCCTGCAGGTCAACGAAGAAAAATTCACGAGCTCGATTCACGGCAGCATGTTCACCTGCGTGGACTGCCACAAGGACGTCACCTCGGTCCCGCACGAATCCACGCCCGCCAAGCCGAGCTGCGTCCAGTGCCACGCCGAGCAGCAGAAAGCCTACGACTCCGGGCTGCACGCCAAGGCGCGGGAGGCGGGAGTCGCGCAGGCAGCCACTTGCGTGGATTGCCACGGGGATGCGCATGAGATTCTGCCGGCCGGCGATCCCAACTCCAAGGTAAGTCACAAGAACGTTGCCGCCACCTGCGGCGCCTGTCACGGCGAGCGCCAGGTGATGGCGCTGGCCGGCATGAACGCCGCCCCCTTCCACTCTTACGAAGACAGTATTCACGGCAAGCTGGTAGCCGGCGGAAACGAAAAAGCGGCGGTCTGCAACGACTGCCACGGCGCGCACGATATCCGCCCGCCCTCCGATCCGCAGTCCTCGATCTTCAGGAAGAATGTTCCGCAAACCTGCGCCAAGTGCCACCAAGTGGAGAAGGCCGAGTTCATGGCCAGCATCCACGGGCAGGCGGTGAGCAAGGGCAACCTGCACGCCCCGGTTTGCACCGATTGCCACGGCACCCACCTGATCAAAACCGCCACCGATCCGACCTCCAGCGTGGCCGCCGCCAACCTTTCGAAGGACACCTGCGCGCAGTGCCACGATAACGTGAAAATGTCGCAGGAATTTGGCGTGGTGGGCGGGCGCAAGACCAGTTATCTCAACAGCTATCACGGCCTGGCGACGGAGCGCGGATCGAAGCAGGCCGCCAACTGCGCCAGTTGCCACGGCGTGCACAACATTCTGCCTTCGAGCGACCCTCGCTCCACCATAAACAAAGCGAACCTCGTGCATACCTGCGGCAAGTGCCATCCCGGCGCCAACGCCAACTTCGCCGCCAGCAGGATGCACATTGATCCTCATGCCGCCGACATCGAAAGCAAGGTTGTCCGCTTCGTCCGCGACTTCTACCAGCTGCTGATCATCGCCACCATTGGCGGCATGCTGCTGCACAACGGCCTGGTCTTGCAGCGCAAGCTCTCGGATCTGCGCGCCGGGCACACGCACGTTATGGGCGGCCCGCGGGTGGTGGTGCGCATGAGCTTCAACCAGCGGGCGCAGCACATCTGCCTGTTCATAAGCTTCCTGGTGCTGGTGCTTACCGGCTTCGCGCTGAAGTATCCGAATTCCTGGCTGGGAATGATGTTCCTGGGCGAGAGCGTGCGCCGCACCGTACACCGCACCGCCGGCGTGGTTCTGATCCTGGTTGGCGTCTACCACGTCTGGTATGTCTCCGCCACGCGCGAGGGCCGCAAGCTGGTCATCGATTTTCTCCCTGAATGGAAAGACATCGCCGACGTCAAGGACGCGCTCCTCTACTACTTGCGCCTAAGCGGCAGGAAGCCGCAATTCAAGCGCTTCAACTACGCCGAGAAGATGGAGTACTGGGCCCTGGTGTGGGGAACCGTCGTCATGGGCGTGACCGGCGTAATGATGTGGGCGAAGGTAAGCGTCGGCAACCACGTGCCGCGGTGGTTCATCGACGCGGCCACGGCGGTGCACTTCTACGAGGCGATTCTGGCCAGCCTGGCCATCCTTGTCTGGCACTTCTACATGGTCATCTTCGATCCGGAAGTCTATCCCATGAATTGGGCCTGGTATGACGGCAAAATGTCGCTGCAGCACTATGTGGAGGAGCATGGCGCGGACATGGACACCATCAGCACCGCCATTGAAGCCTCGGCGGAGGCTTCGGAGTTGCACGAGGTCCAAGACGCCAGGAACCAGCAGTGAAGCTTTCCGCCCGCGGGCAACGCCGCCGGGCCTTTAGGAGGACTTTTTTTGGGGGTAACCGGTAAAGGCTCCGGGTTTATTGGCTGGCGGCTGCCGTTGGTGGGAGCGGCCTTGGCCTTTGCCTGGCTGCTGGCCGCGATGCCCGCCTGGGCCGCCGGCGCGGCGGACCAGAACGAGATCTGCCTGGCATGCCATGGCGATAAGACCATGAGCACCAAGCGGGGCGGCAAGAACGTTTCCCTGTTTGTCGACGGCAAGAAGGTCGCTTCCTCGGTGCACGGTTCGCTGGGGTGCACGGGCTGTCATGCGGACCTGGAAGGCAAGGACCTGCCGCACGGCAAGCCGGCCAAGGTAAATTGCGGGAGCTGTCACGCGCAAGAGCAGGAGCAGCATTCGCGCTCGCTGCACGGCAAGGCGGCCGCGCGCGGCGATCCGCTGGCGCCGCGTTGCGTCAACTGCCACGGCAATCATGACATCCTGCCCGTCAAGGACAGGCGCTCGGCGGTCGCGCCCTTGAACATCCCCATGCTGTGCGGCCAGTGCCATCGCGAAGGCACGCCGGTGCAGAAGAACCGCAACATCGGCCAGCACAATATCCTGGAGAACTACACGGAAAGCATGCACGGCGAGGGCTTGCTGCGGAAGGGGCTAACGGTGGCCGCCAATTGCGCCTCCTGCCACACCGCGCATAGCATTCTCCCGCACACGGATCCGAATTCTTCCATCTCCCGCCGCAACATCGCCGCCACCTGCACCAAGTGCCACTCCCAGATCGAGGCCGTGCACCGCAAGACGATTCGCGGCGAGCTGTGGGAGAAGGAAGCGAACGTGCTGCCCGCCTGCGTAGACTGCCACCAGCCGCACAAGGTGCGCAAGGTGTTTTACGACTTCGGCATGGCCAACGCGGATTGCATGCGCTGCCATTCCGACGCCAACCTGAAGTCCCGCGACGGGCGCCCGATGTTCGTGCGGGCCGCCGAAGTCGCCGGCTCGCGTCATGCCAAGATCGCCTGCAGCCAGTGTCACTCACAGGTGAACGCCTCGCGCGTGCGGCCATGCGAAACCATCACGCAAAAGGTCGACTGCTCCAAGTGCCACGAGGCGGTGGGCCAGGACTTCGAACGCAGCATTCACGGCCAGCTATTGGCCAAGAACGACAATAATGCGCCCACCTGCAAGGAGTGCCACGGCACCCACGGGGTGCTGGGCAAGCAGAATCCGCAATCGGCGAGCTTCCCAACCAATATTCCCGGCCTGTGCAGCAAATGCCATTCCGAGGGCAAGAAGGCCGCCGTACGCTACACCGGGACGCAGCACGAGATCATCCCCCACTACCGGGAAAGCATCCACGGCAAGGGCCTGCTGAAGAGCGGTTTGACCGTGACCGCCACCTGCACCAGTTGCCATACGGCGCACCGCATTCTGCCCAGCAAGGATCCGCAGTCGACGGTCAATCCGAAGAACGTGCCGGCAACCTGCGGCACCTGCCATAACGGCATCCAGGAGCAGTTAGTCAGCAGCATTCACTCGGCCACGGTCACGCACACCGACAAGGAACTGCCGGTGTGCAGCACCTGCCACTCCGCGCACTCGATCAGCCGCACCGACGAAAACGGCTTCCAGCTGGACATCATGACCAAGTGCGGCCGCTGTCACGCACAAATCGCGCAGACCTATTTCGATACCTATCACGGCAAGGTCTCGCGTCTGGGCTACACCAAGGCGGCCAAATGTTACGACTGTCACGGCGCGCATGACATCCAGAACGTCAACGATCCGCGCTCGCACCTGAGCCGCGCCAACGTGGTCCAAACCTGCCAGAAATGCCACGCCACCGCCACCCGCCGCTTCGCTGGATACCTGACTCATGCCACGCACCACGACCCGGAGAAGTACCCGATTTTGTTCTGGACTTTCTGGGGAATGACGGCGCTGCTGGCCGGCACCTTTATTGTGGGCGGCATCCACACGGCGCTGTGGTTTCCACGGGCCTTGCAGATGCGGCGCGAACTGAAGCAGGAAGAAGCACGGGTGGCGGCTGAGAACGGCCGGGTGGAAGGCGAGCCGCCGGGCGGACCCGGGGAGGAGCTGTAATGGGCAACAATCAGCCGCAGCGAGAGCTGGCGGTGGCAGCGGAGCCGGCGGCCCTTCCGGCGGCGAAGCCTGCGCCGGCCAAGCGGGAATTCGTGCGTTTCGTGCCGCTCGAGCGCGCGCTGCACGCCTGCATGGTGGTCTCGTTCCTGTGCCTGGCGCTGACAGGTATGTCGCTGAAATTCTCCTACACTCCCTGGGCGCGCTTTTTGTCCCGCATGTTTGGAGGTTTCGAAACCGCCGGATACATTCACCGCTTTGCGGCGGTCATTATGTTCGGCGTCTTCGTTACTCATTTGGTATCGCTGCGCAACCTGAAGAACCGGCAGTACGGCTCCTGGCGCGCCATGCTCCTGGGGCCGAACTCGATGCTGCCCGGCCGCGCCGACGCCCGCGAGTTTCTGGCTACCATGAAGTGGTTCATCGGCATGGGACCGCGCCCCAAGTATGGCCGCTGGACCTACTGGGAGAAGTTCGACTATTTTGCCGTCTTCTGGGGCATCGCCATCATCGGCTCCACTGGCCTGACGCTCTGGTTTCCGGTGTTTTTCACCAGGTTTCTGCCAGGCTGGTTCATCAACGTGGCGACCATTGTGCATAGCGACGAAGCCCTGCTGGCGACCGGCTTCATCTTCACCGTGCACTTCTTCAATACCCACCTGCGGCCGGAGAAGTTCCCCATGGACACCACGGTGTTCACCGGACACATGCCGCTGGCGGAGTTGAAGCGCGACAAACCGCGGGAGTATGAAGAGCTGCTGCACAACGGAGAGCTGGGCAAGCACTTGGCCGAGCCGCATCCGGAAGTGGTGGTGAGAATGATCCGGGCATGCGCCTGGGTGGCGCTCACCATCGGCTTCAGTATTGTCATAGGCATCATCTACGCCATGATCTTTGCCTACCGCTAGTTCCGCGAACGCCGCTTGTGGGCAACCGACCAGACAGGAGACCCACGGCCATCATCCGGGTGACGGGCAGCCACCCCTGATTTTCTGATAAAGTTAATAGTTTTGTATTTGCAAGAAGTGCCTTGCCGAGCGCTCTAGCACAGGCGTCATCAGAGCTTCAGCCGGCACCGGGAAGCCTTGCGGAGAGCCGAATGGCAGCGAATTTTTGCTCGCAGGAGACAAACTGAATGAGCAATGCGGGCGCGCCTGCTCCGCCTACTCCACCCGCCGATAGCCCTTCCATCAAGAGGCTGTTCCGCAACTACATAAGCCTCATTGGGCTCGCCTTGGCGGCAGTGTCTCTGGCGAACATTATTTTTCTGTTTCTGATCGACGTAATTTCCAAGCGTCCCAGCCCCTATATCGGCATTTTCGCCTACATGGTGATGCCCGCGTTCCTGATCCTGGGACTTGTGTTGATTGTGTCCGGCATGTGGATGCAGCGGCAGCGCCATCTCCGCGGAGTGGCCGGTCTGCCGCGCTTTCCCGTTCTGGATCTGAACAATCCCAAGCAGCGGAGCACGATTGCCTTTTTTACCTCGGCGATCGTGTTGTTCGTCATGCTGAGCGCGGTGGGCAGCTACCGCGCCTATGAGTACACCGACTCGGTCCAGTTCTGCGGCCAGCTTTGCCACACGGTGATGCATCCGGAGTTCACCACCCACCAGGCCTCTCCCCATGCGCGCGTTGCCTGCGTCGATTGCCACGTGGGTGCTGGCGCGAGCTGGTACGTGCGCTCCAAGCTGTCGGGCACCCGCCAGGTGTTCAAGACCATACTGAACACCTATCCCCGGCCGATCGAGACCCCGGTTCGCGACCTGCGCCCGGCCCAGGAGACCTGCGAGCAATGTCACTGGCCGCGCAAATTCTGGGGAGCCCAACTGAAGGTCATCAACACCTTCTCCAGCGACGAGCAGAATACTCCCCGGCAGTTGCAGATGCTGATCAAGACCGGCGGCGGCAATCCGGAACTCGGCCAGGCCAGCGGTATTCACTGGCACATGAACATCACCAACATCATTACTTATGCCTCCGACGCCAAGCGGCAGAACATTCCCTATGTTCACGTCCAGGACATGAAGGGGAACGTGAGGGAATACTTTGCCCAGGGTGCGAATCCCGCCGACATCGCCAAGATGGCCAAGCGGAGGATGGATTGCGTCGACTGCCACAATCGCCCAACCCACATTTATGCCCCTCCCGACCGCTCGGTCGACGATTCGATGGCCGCTCGCCGCATGGACGCCAGCCTGCCTTACCTCAAGCAGCAGGCGGTGCAGGTGCTGACAGCCGGTTACAAGACAACGCCGGAAGCAATGCAGGCCATCGCCAAGAACATCCCGGCCTTCTACCAGGAGAAATATCCGCAGGTGGCCGCCGCCAAGCAGGTGCAGATTCAAGCCGCGGTGGCCGAAGTGCAGCGCATTTTCGCCAGTACCGTCTTTCCGGAGATGAAGGTGGATTGGCGCACCGATCCCGACAATCTCGGGCACTACTATTTTCCGGGATGCTTCCGCTGCCATGACGGCAACCACGTCAGTAAGGACGGCAAGATGATCACCAAGGACTGCAATGTCTGCCATACCGTGCTCTCGCAGAGCGAAGGCACTGCTCCGGCGATTCCCTTCACCAGAGCCGCCTTTAAGCATCCGATAGACCTAGGCGATCTGACGGGCGTGAACTGCTCCGATTGCCACACCGGCGGCGCCGGGCCGTAGCTATGCATGGGTGCTTCGGCATCTCAGAGGAACCCACCGGCCGAACAACTAGAGCTTGTTTCAAAAACATTCCCGGGGAATAAGGCGTGTTCCCTCAGGGGCTAAAGCCCGCATTTTTGTTGGCTATGGACGGCGTGGCTGAAGCCACGCCCTTTCAAAGCACTAGAAAAAGTAGTGCTAGTCTCTAAAACGTAGCACTGGGCTCAAATATGTAGCGCTGGTCTCCAGACCGGCTGTCGTGGGGGCGTTTACGCCCGCACTCTTACGTGCTCTGGCATAATGCTCCTCATATGAGAGAGCAAGCAAATCCAGGCGCAGAAGCAGCGGCGCAGGGCGCGACAAAGCCGCGCTTCGGAGAAGTCAAGGTTAGAGAACGCGGCCGTCTGCCTCATTGGGAAAAGGAGGCAGGACTTTACTTTGTCAGCTTCCGTCTTGCCGACTCCCTCCCTAGGCCGGTGTTGGAGAAGATTGTGGAGCGCGAGCGTGTGCTGAGGGCGGCAAATCGTTCTGGTCTGAAGTTGCTGCCGCACCAGGAGATGCTGGTTGCGGAATACAGTCCAAAGAGAATCGAAGAATACCTTGATCGCGGAAACGGCGCCTGCTATCTGCGGGATGCCCGAATTGCGGAGTTAGTGGCCAATGCGCTTCGCTTTTGGGACGGCCAAAGGTATCGGCTGATGGCTTGGTGCCTGATGCCGAATCACGTGCACGTTGTATTTCGTGTGTTGCCGGGATGGGAACTGGCCAGCGTACTTCGGAGCTGGAAATCGTACACGGCGAGAATGGCTAACCGCATTCTCGGCCGCACGGGGAATTTCTGGCAGCGCGAGTACTATGACCGGCTGATTCGAGATGGGGACGAATTGGAGCGGGCCCTTCAGTACGTTGCGAGCAATCCGGACCGGGCGGGTCTGAAAGGCTGGGGCTGGATTTGGAGTGCGGGCGTGGACGCCCCCACGACAGCCGGTCTGGAGACCAGCGCTACGCTTTGACCGGCGCTAGGTTCTGACCAGCGTTATGGCTTGACAAGCTTCCGTCTTTACATGCGAGTGGCTTTTCTGCGAAAGTAAGCCGTGGAACACTCCGCACTTGAAGCCATCGTCATCCTCGACTTCGGCTCGCAATACACGCAGTTGATTGCCCGCCGCATCCGGGAACAGAACGTCTTCTCGGCCGTTCTGCCGTGCACGGCTCCGCTCGATGAGGTGCGGAGCTATAACCCGGTCGGCATCGTTCTCTCCGGCGGTCCCTGCTCGGTTTACGATGCCGACGCGCCTCCCGCCGACGAGCGCGTGCTGTCGCTGGGGCTGCCCGTGCTTGGCATCTGCTACGGGCTGCAGTTCATCGTTCACAAGCTGGGCGGCAAGGTGCGCCCCGGGCTGAAGCGCGAATATGGGCACGCGGAAGTGGGCCTGGTAGACAAGTCCCCTCTGTTTGAAGGCCTGCCCTCGCAGCTCGCCGTCTGGATGTCGCACGGCGACGAAGCCCTGGAGCTGCCTGCCGGATTCCGCCTGGTGGGAAAGACGGCGACCGCGGTGGCTGCGGTCGAGGACCGCGAGCGGCGCATTTTCGCCGTCCAGTTCCATCCGGAAGTCCACCACACCCGCTTGGGCACCGAAATCCTCCGTAATTTCGTTTTCAAGATCTGCGAGGCCAAGCCCACCTGGACGCCGCAGCGCTTCATCGACTCTACGATTGCAGAAGTCCGGCAGAGGGTCGGCGCCGAGGGCCGCGCCATCTGCGCCATCTCCGGGGGCGTCGATTCCTCGGTGGCGGCCACCCTGGTTTCCCGCGCTATTGGCGAGCGTCTCACCTGCGTCTTCGTCAACAACGGGGTTCTGCGCAAGAACGAGTTCGAGAAGGTGCAGGAGACCCTCCGCAGCCGCCTGCGGCTCAACGTGGATGCCGTGGACGCCAGCGCGCGCTTTCTCACCAAGCTCGCCGGCGTCACCGACCCGGAGCGCAAGCGCAAAATCATCGGCAACGAATTCATAGAGGTCTTCGACTGCGAAGCGCAGCGCGTCGAGCAGACCCTGGGGCGCGTCGAGTGGCTGGTGCAGGGAACTCTCTACCCGGACGTGATCGAATCGCGCTCGGTGCGCGGCCCCTCGCAGACCATCAAGAGCCACCACAACGTGGGCGGGCTGCCCGCGAAGATGAAGCTCAAGCTCATCGAGCCGCTCAAAGACCTCTTCAAGGACGAGGTCCGGCGCATCGGCCGCGACCTGGGAATGCCGGAGGAGATGATCCAGCGGCAGCCATTCCCGGGGCCGGGCCTGGCGGTGCGCATTCTTGGCGAGGTCACGCCGGAGCGCATACGCCTGCTGCAGGAAGCCGACGACATCGTAGTCGGCGAGGTCCGGCGCGCCGGACTGTATGCCAAAATCTGGCAGTCGTTTGCCGTGCTCCTGCCGGTGATGTCGGTGGGCGTCATGGGCGACCAGCGCACCTACGCCTACACCTGCGCCATCCGCGCCGTCAGCTCTGAAGACGGCATGACCGCCGACTGGGTGCCGCTGCCGCACGAGGTGCTGAAGACCATCTCCAGCCGCATCGTCAACGAGATCCCCGGCATCAACCGCGTCGTCTACGACGTGACTTCGAAGCCGCCGGGAACGATCGAATGGGAGTAGTTGCCACCCCAGCAGACGCAACGACAGCGTCTGCCGGGGACCCCGGTTCATTTCAGATTGTCTGATTTCAGATTTAAGATTTTACAAACCGCCAGGAACTTAAAGGCAGGTGAACATGCCAGATCTTCAAGTAAAAGTTAGCCATAGCGTTCGAGAACAGGCCGCTCACCGCCTGTGGTTGGCTTATCGCAGCGGAGAGCCGTGCGAACCAGTGCGCGACCTGTTGGCGGGCGGCGGATTAGAGAGCGCCTACGCGGTGCAGGAGATCAATACCCAGCGGCGTTTGAACGAAGGCGCCCGCCTGGTGGGCCGCAAGGTGGGACTCACGTCGGCGGCCACGCGCAAGCACTACGGCGTGACGGAGCCCGATTGCGGCATGCTATTCGCCGACATGGCCCTGTTCGATGGGGCCGAAGTGCCCATGACGCGCGTTATCCATCCCAAGGTGGAGGGCGAGGTCGCCTTCGTGCTCGGGCGCGACATCGAGACCCCTTCGCCCAGCCCGGCGGACGTGCTGCGTGCCATCGAGTTCGCCGTGGCGGCCATCGAGATTGTCGACTCGCGCGTGCAGAACTGGGACGCGCGCATCCTGGACGCGGTTGCCGACAACGCCTCGGCCGCCATGTTCGTCCTGGGCACACAGCCGCGCTCGCTTCGGAACTTGGACGTGGTTCACTGCGGCCTGGTAATGGAGCGACGGGGCGAGCCGGTGGTGACCGGAACAGCCGCCAACGTCATGGGCAATCCGTTGCGTTCGGTGCTATGGGTGGCAGCCATGGCAGTGCGCGCGGGACATGCCCTCAAGGCGGGCGACACCATCCTTTCCGGCGCCCTGGGCCCGATGACCTCCGCCTCCGCAGGAGACGCCTTCGAGGCGCGCATCTCCGGCCTGGGATCGGTGCGAGTGAGCTTCGTTAAGGGAACTTGATCTACACATATCCCATGTCTGCTTCCTTTGGCAGATGTGGTACAGTTCAGCCTTGAACGGGAAACCCACATCTGCGCCTCACTGCCGGCGCAGATATGGGGCACGTGAACCATAATCTGCCTTTCTTGGCAGATGTGGTTTCTTCCGCTTCGCACTTTCCGCTGACACGGGTTAGACTAGAGCGGTACCCACTTCTACTTCCCAGGACTGATCTCCGTGGTAAAGACTCTTGAATGGACCGATGCCGGGGTTCGCTTCATCGATCAGACGAAGCTGCCGACGGAAGAGACCTACGTCACCTGCCGCACCTACCAGGAAGTGGCAGAAGTAATCCGCAGCATGGTAGTGCGCGGAGCCCCGGCCATCGGAGTAGCGGCGGCCATGGGCATTGCCCTGGGGGCCCGCGACCTGAACGCCGCGGACATCGCTGAATTCCGCGCCGGCATCGGGCAGATCTGCCGCGCTCTGGGTGACACTCGTCCCACCGCCGTCAACCTCTTCTGGGCCATTCGCCGCATGCAAAAGCGCTTTGAAGAGCTATCCGGAAAACCGATCCCGCAAATCAAGCTGGGACTGATAGAGGAGGCACAGCGCATTTACGCCGAGGACATCGCGGCTAACCAGGCCATGGGACGCTTCGGCGCGGCGCTGCTTCCGCCCTCCGGAGGTGTGCTCACACACTGCAACGCCGGCGCCCTGGCGACCGCCGGCTACGGCACCGCTTTGGGAGTAATCCGGGCGGCCGTCGAGGCCGGCAAGCTGGTGCACGTTT
>JBEKQR010000097.1:0-11940 GCA_049519515.1 Candidatus Korobacteraceae bacterium | reverse complement strand
ATTTCGGATTTGAACATGGGTCATCCCGGCGATGGATTCACAGTCGTGAGCGCCATGCGCAGGACGCAACCGAATTGTGTGACTCTTATCCTGACCGGGTATCCCGGCTTTGAAACTGCTCTGGAGTCAATCCGGAACCAAGTGGATGGGTACCTCATCAAACCAGCCCAGATTCCAACTTTGGTGAGCCTGATTAAGCAGAAGCTCAAGAACCGGGAGCCGGGTGCGGGTGCCGCCACGAAACGGATAGCACAGATTCTGCGGCAGAACACTTTCGAAATTACGCAACGAGCCCTTAACGAGATGAAGTCCGACGCGCTGCTGGGAAAGCTTCCGTTGGCTGATGAGCAACGGATTGAGCACCTGCCCCGTGTGCTTGAAGAATTGGCGACAATGTTGGAATCAGCCGAGCCAACCCGCACGCTGGCAAGCACTCTGCGTGCTGCGCAATCACTTGGGATAAAACAGCGTCAAGTGGGCTATACCCTCTCTCTGCTGGCGACCCATGTGCGCCTTGTGGGGCGTGCCGTTAACGATATCATTCACGAGAACTTGATGTCGCTGAACCTGAGCTACTTCATGTTCGATGTGAAGCGGCTTAACGACAGCCTTGGCCTCCAGCTTGAGCACTCACTCAATGCTTTCTTGGCTGCCGAGCACCCAACGGTATTGGGTGACAGAAGTCAGGACCATAAACGCTGATCGGTGCTGGGTCAGATACGCAACTCTCCCGGTGACCGTATACCCATTCGCACAGCAGGTACTTAGAAACTATTAGGCCGTTAGGAATGATGTGAGAGTGGAAAAACGGAAGCGATGCCGACTAGCCCAAGGTGGCCCCCCTTTGACCACCCTTCGCCAGCGCACGCCGTTGCCACCCTCACCCCACATATCGCGGCGTGCGCCGTTTGCTTTGGTGCCCATTTCTGTATCGTGTCTTATTACTTCACTTCGATGAAATCCGACCTTACCGGCGGATGGGTGAAGAACTCGATGAATTTCATTTCTGTTTGGCCCTTGTTCACCAGTACGTGTTTCGCCAAGGGACGGATGTATATGACATCCCCGGCTTTTACGGGGATCACTTCTCCATCGAGTAATTCCTCGCCCTCGCCGGTGAGGATGACAATGATTGATTCCCGGTTTTGATGAAAGTGGAGAGCTGGTTTCTCCCCAGGCACCGGAACTGGACGGATACCAAAAAGTCCCCCCAGATTCTTGGCACCTTCCTTATCCGTCAGGATGTCTAAACGATATGCCTGTCCGGGGTTGGGGTTATTTATTTTCAAAAAATCCTCGCCGCGGAATACTTTGCCTTTCACTTCCATTTGCTTTTCCTCCACTGGATTGGTAATCGATTCCGGACGACGTTCCCGAATCGACAATTATTACTTTTCCTTCTATGCCTCGCCCATCCTGTCCTGGCGTACAGATGCAAGCCGCCTCAACATTGATCCGGCGCAGAGGTTTATACCCGGAGATTCTGCTTATCTCCTAGTGCCCCGTTACTTCCTTTACTGTGAAATAGATCACCGGCTCCTGAATCTGCTGCCACCAATGAGGAACGCTGTCGGGGATCACGATGACATCGCCCTTTGTAAGGTGATGTGTCTCGCCGCCCGTGATCGAAGTTCCACGGAACTCGCCAGGGCCAGTGGACTTTCCTCCCACCATGGTGCCGCCAGTGACAAACGTACCTGAACCCTCAACAATGTAGAAAACGTCGCTGTCCTTAGTATGGACTTCAACCTGTCCTGGTTCAGTTCGTCGGCCCATCTGCACTCGATATATCTTGCCGTTGTAGAGGGCTGTGCCAGAGGTCATGGCCTGCGTGACCTTATCCTTAGCGAAATAAGTAGCAGCCGTGGCGGGTGCGGAGGCATTCGCCTTGTCCATAGTTTGTGCCGAGACAGCAGCGCATGTTACGACAAGCAACGTGGCAAGAACAATCCATCGTGCTGATTTGAACATTGTCTCTTTCTCCCATCTCTGAACGAAATTTTTCTTTTCGAGTCCTGGATTCTACCACTGTGACTTCAACTTGCAACACCAAAGCCAAATTCACCTGTGAAAAGGAGCAAGTGGCTTCCCATTTTGGGGTTTGCGCGTGATCAGGAGCATTCCGCCGTCGATTTCTCCCGATGTTCGTCCCCGGCAATTCGCTTCCCACAACTTGGTCGATTGTTAGCTCTCTGGGAACGGGGCGGCGATCCGGATTTCCGGGGTTGGAATGAGTGTGTGAGGGCGTGTGTCGGGATGGTTAGTTGACGTCCGCTTGCATGCTGCACTTCGTCCGCCAACCGCTATTCAACTGTGACTGCCTGACTTATTTCAAAAGAACCGCATTATTTGTTGCATCGTGCGTTAAAACTCTTGGTTGCCGCGGCAAGGTTTGCGTTCCGCTGATCGAGCTGCGCACCCCGCTGGGCACAATTGCGTGCCGCATACTCGCTTTTGCTGCGCCTGCCCCCACATTGGCTGTTGAACGCGTCCATATCTGCTTGAAGCTGCTTCATCTGCTGTTGTAGGGCAGCTCTTTCCTGAGCGCATGCCGCCTCGTGTGCTGTATCAGCGAGCGTTGGAAGGGCAAACAGAGCCAGCACGAGGAACATCAAATCGATTCCACAACGCTTCATTTCATTACCTCCCGCAGTGTAGCTAAAACAAAACTATTCGATTGAACTGCTCGTGAATAACTAGAATCAGCGAACCTTACCACATTCTCCAGGCGGTTACAATAGCGGTTTCCCGTGGGCGGGTTCGTATCGCAGGCGAGTCCGCTTGGACACGCCGATCCGGTCACCCATGTAGCCAACTGGAAGAATCATTATCCCACTGCGCTAATCCGGGGTGCGAAGCCGAGTTCAAGCGGTTGTGAATTTTGAAGTGGCGTTTTAACGGAGTGAAACAGCGCCCGTTGCTGCCGATACAGCTTTAATCTTGCAAACTTGCTCCCGAGCGGTACAATTCGAGCGATTGAGAGCTAAAAGTCCCTGGTCAGTAATTTATGAAAAAGACAACAAGACGACAGACCCTTCTATATGCAAGTTTTGTGCTTTGCCTGGCATTCTACGCAACTTCCGCGCCAGCCGGTGATTGCTTGGCAGATTGCATGCGGGCCCACAACTGCTGGAACGTCACAGGGGGCATGAGTCAAACGTACTGCTCGGGCACACTAACCAACTGCCAGATGAACTGTCGGCAAAGCAGCCAAAAATCCTACGGCGCAATTGCCTATAGCGCGAAGGATAAAGGCTGTGGCTGGTCGTTCGGCTGGAATAGCCAGAGCAAAGCTGAGCAGGTCGCTTTGGATAACTGTTCCAAACGTGGCTCGCAGTGCAAGGGGATAGTATGGTTCTCTAATAGCTGCGGTGCCGTAGCATCAGATGGCGATATAGTCACTTGGGGACAAGCTTCAGCAAAACGAACGGCGGAGCAAAGCGCTCTGGAAAAATGCATTAAGGCTGGCGGCAAAAAATGCGCCGTTGAAATTTCGCAGTGTTCGCGCAAATAGACACTGTGCGACAGAGTTAACGTCCTGTTTCTGTCCTCACAGATGCATCCTTGGTCAGCTTTGGCCGCGCAAAACCGCGGTACGAGTCGGCTAGTTTCAAGATAGGTTTTCTAACATGAAGAACAGGGTCATCCTGGCAATTGCGATCATTGCGATTATTCTGTTGTTGACACGGTTAGTCGGTGGCAGTAGCAAGCATTTCTTTGCCCTGTCACTGATTTGCTATGGGTTTTTGATTGGGTACATCGGCGGTTGGGTATCAGCGAATCATTTTTATTCCAAGAAGCGATTGCAATAATGTGAATTGAGGGTACTCAGACCTGAATCGGGTGAATCGCCATTTTTCTCCTTCCGCATTAGCTGCCGCTGTACCTTCTTGCTCTCTCAACATAGGCGGCGTAACCAAGGCGGGACTCGAATTCCTCGCCCATCTCAAACAGGTCATCCATAGCTGTTGATGAAGGTTGCGTTCCAGCCCGCGCCAGCGCCGCCTTGATTCCTTTGGCGGCGGCGTATATACAGAACCCATAATTAAGCACAATATCGGCAAGGCCCTTCCATTCCGAGAATTGCTTTACCTCCGGCAAGTCGATTACCAGAATACGGGCACGCACAGCCCTACGGATTTCCCCAAGCATATCCGGGGTGGCGAATGTGGGAAAGACGAACTTGACACCCAATCGCTCAAACGCCTGCATCCGTCTAATCGCCTCTCCAACATCGTTGTGCGTCCAGATCGCATCGGTACGGGCAATAATTTCAAAATGAGGGTCACGGCGAGCTTCGATTGCGGCATGCAGTTTGTGGAGCATTTCCTCAAGCGGAATGAGACGCTTGCCCATTTCTGTGTGCTTGCCTCCAGCGTGGTCCTCGATGTGAATGCCCGAAACGCCAGCGTCCTCGAAGACACGAACGGTCCGCCAAATGTTGGCTGGCGCAAAAAATCCCCCTTCGGCATCGGCTATCAGGGGAATACTGATTGCCTTCGCGGCTGCCTTGGCCGAATGGACCAACTCGTCGAGAGTAAGTGCCCCGACATCAGGTAATCCGTACGCAGAGGCAGCGGTCGCAAAACTTCCAATGTAAGCAATTGCGAAACCAGCTTGCTCCACCAGCATGGCACTGAGCGCGTCATAGCTGCCCGGAATAAAAATCGTCCGAGAGCCGTCAACTAACTCGTCCAAGGGTTTTCCCCGGCGCGCTGATCCTTGCACTAGCACTCTTCTTTCCGCCTCGCCTTTTACGTAGGCGAGGCATACTGCTGGTCATTTTGGAAGGTGATGGTCACCACCGGCGTAGTGTGTAGGCTCGACCGGTTGTTTTTCGCATAATGATGGTATTCAGGTTGTGACAATTCCTAAGGTGAGCCTTCTAGCTCTCTGATCTCCTCAATAGTCTTTACCAGCCACTCCGCCGCTTTGCCAACAACATTCGTGCATTTGTCATCGTGCCCGCCTAAAGACTCGAACGCCTGATACTCATCAGGAATATATAGTTTGAATCCGCCCCGCCCCATGATCTTGCGTTGAATATCAGAGCAGTTAAAGCTTCCGTATTCAGTGTCAAAATATTCCTTGAATTTCCTTACATAAGCTGCCGATCTACGCATGCTGGCCTTGTCACTCAAGTTATCGATACTACGCCCAAACAGGCTGCTTATCAGCATAGCCCCGCCGACAAACGCACCGCACGGACCCTCCCCAGTGAGGGCAATCCCGCCAGAAAGCCCGCTTGCCGCCTTAAAAACTTGCGGCGGCACATCGTACAAGTCCTTTACCGCAAGAAGCACGCACTGGCAGCAGCCGCGTTCGTTCTTTTCAGCGAGAAACCCAGCCTCATGTACCTGTGCTAATTTGTCGTCATTAACGGCGTCCACTTTTGTCATCTTCGTCTTTCGCGGGCTTTTGACGGCATCATATCACGGTCACCTGCTATTTCTCCGGGATGGGAGAAGTCTGCCACGGCGGGTGCCGCGAGCGGGCAGGGATGAGCAAACCTGAGGTTTCCAGCGAAGCGGCAAAGCGCCTGTGTCCGTCTATGTTGAAAAACTGCTCTGCAGCAGTACAATTCGAGCGATCCTCTGCCACAAGTTTTGCTACCACCTGTATTTTCAGCAGTTCCGGTTTTCCGAGTCCTGGCAAACGAAGGGATTTTTTGAGCGCACCGCCGTCCTGTACCACCATGCAGGGGGAACGACGCGAAAGCGGCTCTTCTGGCTGCCGGTGCCGGGCGGGCGGTGGCTGATTGATTGGCAGCGAACGCAGCGGGGTGGGTGAGCCCTCACTGCTCCACACCTTCAGTAATCCACACTTGCAAATTCAACATAGAGCAGTAGAATGCCATTCATTCATGGCTCAAAACGAATTCGGGAGATTACCACAAATGCCTATAAATCGGAGAGAGTGGATGGGCTGGGCTCTTACAGGGGCGTGTCTTGGAACCAGCAAGATTAATGCGAGCGCGTCGGATGAACCGTCGCCCCATGCCGGGTCGGGCAGCGGCACGAAATACGGTGCTGCGGCGTTGGGATTAGGGGTAACCAGTGAATTTGCCCGGTTCCTCGCCAGCATTCGATATGAAGACCTTCCGCCCGAAGCGGTGCATGAGGCCAAGCGGGCAGTTCTTGACTGGATGGGGTGCGCTGTTGCAGGGAGCCAACACCCGACTGTACAAATTCTCCTCGCGACATTCACAGAAATAGGCTCTGCTCCGACTGCCACCGTTATCGGTCACGATGGGCGGAAGCTGAGCCTGTTGGATGCGCCGGTCGCAAACGGTCAGATGGGGCACATACTCGATTTTGACGACACCCATCTCGGCGGCGTTATTCTCCACACCAGTACAGCGACACTGCCTGCGCTTTTTGCTCTCGGTGAGAAACGGAAATCCTCGGGGCGCGACTTAATCGTGGCTCTTGCCGCAGCATTTGAGTCCGGGATTCGGGTTGGACAGGCAGCACCGCGTCACCATTTCGGCGGCTGGCATCTCACGGGAACCTTGGGAACTGTCGCCGCTACAGGCGGGGCAGCGCGGCTCATTGGACTAAACTCTCAGCAGACTACGTTTGCATTGGGTATCGGGTGTACGCAGGCGGCGGGAATGCAGCAGAATCGCGGGAGCGACTGCAAGTCTTTCCACGCTGGTAAGTCTGCTTATCACGGTGTTCTGTCCGCGATGTTAGCCTCTAACGGCTTCAATAGCTCCCCCGAGATACTTGAGGGCAGTTTAGGATTTACAAAAGTTTTTAGTTCGACTCAAAACAATGCCGCAATTACCGATGGCTTAGGCAAGAAGTGGATGATCGTTGGGAATGGCTATAAGCCGTATGCCTGCGGGGTGGTCTTACATCCACTAATCGACGCCACGATCAAGGTGTCTCGCAGCGCCCGAATTCCGGCTTCCGAGGTAACGCAACTCGAAGTTCTGGTTCATCCTGATGTAATTCGGATCACCGGAATCGATACGCCGGGTTCAGGGCTGATGTCCAAGTTCAGCGCCAATCATGCCGCAGCAGTGGCGTATATCGATCAAGCCGCTGGAGTCGCACAGTTCTCCAACGAACGCTCAGGCGACCCAGTCGTGCAGGCATTCCGCAAAATCGTATTCATAAAGCCAATGCTTAATTTCCGGCTGGATCAAGCGGCGGCAAGAGTCCAGGGTAAGTCTGGCACGACCCGTGAGGAGCATATTGAACACGCGACTGGCACGGTCAGCAACCCCATGTCGGATGAGGCGCTGAAGGAGAAATTCTTCGGAAATACCACAAAAACCATAGGCAAGGAGAAGGCACGTCGAGTCGTAGAAATGGTCTGGAAGTTAGATTTGCTGGGCGATATTGGCGAACTCGTCCGCACCTGCACTTGAGGCTGTCCTCTGATGTTGCTGTGACGGGGCGGCGGACTATGAATTGAATGCTCGACTCTTATTCTTCGTAAGAAAGCAACACCATTTCTGCCGCCTGTTCCCGCAGAGGAATTAGTGCTTGATAGGCGGCTGAAGAGTGCCACCTGTGGATAGCCTCTTTGTCTGGAAAACGGATGACGACTATGTTTGAGTGAGGATGCTCACCTGCAAGAACTGCCACTTTCTTTCCTCGAAAAACAAGCTTGGCACCCCACGGTTCCAATGTGGCCGGGACTCGACTGCGGTACTCGGCCCACTTTTCGGCATTTTTCACGGTCAGATGTCCGACGACGTAAGCGTTGCTCATTTCATCGACTTCCTTTGTTGATTGAGAGAAACCGAATCTTACAGCAAAGAGAACGGTGCCGCCATCGTGCCACCCAACTTCGCAGCTAGTCCCTTTGCCGGAAACTCCTTGAAAAAGTACAAGTGCGACTCGCAATCGCAATCTGAAGCCCCGAACCCAGGCATCGGCACTGATACACCGGTCATCTTGGCAAAATGCCTCGCCCAGCCGCACTCTCGGGATTTCCGTCTGTAGCAGAACCAAACCCCTTCAAGAGTCGTTTTCGTCCTGATGTAATCGATGTGCCAGTGGGGGCGTTTGGCAGGGTGGAGGTGATGTGCCAAGCGAGCACGAACTCCTCCCGGCCCAAGGGCGCTGCCGACGTAGACGTAAAATCCAGGCTGGAGCCGCAGGCTGCCGAGCCGTCCAATGCGGATCACGGCGTCCGTTACTGACGCAAGCAGCAGGGCGTAGGTGCCGGGTGATGCCCGTAAGTCAATCTGATCGCCTACATGCTTGCGGTCGCCGCCGAGTATTGACACGAATGTACAGCCCATGCGGTTGCCGCTCAGTCTCGCCTCTTGCACCTGTGGGGAACGTCCCGGTATTCAAGCGCCCCATCTTCGGACAGGCGTGCTTCGCATGGCGGATCGTAGATGACATTTCCGTACTGGTCAGTCCTGCGCCCTTGCGTCTTCCAATAAATAAGTTGGCCGCAGAACTTGCAGTATCTCCGACCGTCGCCGGTCACCGGCATCCAATCAGGGCTGCTCGTCGTCATAGATCGCTCTCAAGGACGGAAATGGTATTGGGGACTGCTTACCTGTGCGGCAACTCGCCCTTGCCCAGTTCAACGGCAAAGCTGGGGTCGGCGACCTCGACCACCAGTTCGTTATACCGCTCGTCTTTCAATCCAATCACGACCGTGTTGTCGGGATTGTGCACGTCCCAGAAAACCCGCTTCCCGTGCTGGTAAAACGTGCCAGCGGTAATCACCCCCGGAATACTGGTTCCCGGCATCCTTATACCGTGCCACCAGCCACGGGCTATGGTCGGGTCCGCTGTAATTCCAGTGACATGCTCCAGCGGGATTTCAAGGGAACTCTTGAATGCCCACAGCCTGTCGGCACCTTGAACATGCAACACAAGTTTGCCGTCTGAAACGGATAAGTCTACCATGTGAGACTCCGCTGCTTAAGGAGCCCTATGATTCCCATGTCGTCAGTCTTCTGGCGATGTTCGGGAAGGCTCTCGGCTACAAGCTATGGCCTGGAACAGTTCGGGTTTCGCGTACTGGCTGATGTCTATCGTGACGTGGACGAACAAATCCTTTTCGCCAGCGATGGGCAGCCAATAAGAATTGTTCACTTTTTTAGAGGCCGGACGATAGCCGACCTCCTGCTCTGCTACGCCATTGTCCAGAGGGGCATTTGCCCTACAGAAGTCATGAACTCCATCGTTTGAGAGTTGGAAACATTTCATCCCAGCGGCTAAGCCCTTCTTAATCGCCGCCTGATTGCAAGCCGCAATAGTTCGGTTCCTCCTCACAAGCAGGACGGATGAGGGGAAGGCGTCCCACATGAGGTCAAACGCTTTGAGGATTTCGGGGTTGATTGCAGAATTGATCTGTTCCTGGTTCGGTTCCATGATTCTCCTCACGGGATAAGCACAACTATTGCAGAAATCGAGAACCAACGCCAAGATTTTTCGGGAAGTCCTTGTCTTGAGCAGGCGGCAGAGATTTGAGGATTGTGCGGCTGCTTATGCAAAGTCCGCCGCTGCGTTATCCGCTGAGGACAAGGCTATTTTGGAGGCTCCAGTCCTGTTTCTCGAAGGACCGGGTACACGGTCGGTGAAGATAGCAGCAAGATCAATCGTTTGGCAGCAGCCGGGTCAGCAGCCTCGGCACCAATCCCCGCCGAGATAACCGTGAAGTTCTGTATCTCCGCAGGCAAAGGGCCGACGATCTCGATGCCAGGAGTAGGAACAAGATCGCTGGTCGTCTGGATCGCAATCTCGGCTTCGCCAGAAGCGACAAGTGCTCCTGACGAAGTACCCCCCTTGGCGAGCTTGGTCTTAGGTGCAAGCTTTTCCGCGATCCCGAGCCGCTTGAGGAGTTCTGCCATATAGACTCCGCTAAAGCCGCCGTCAACGGGGTTGGTGTACGAGATGGACTTTGCCGCCAGCAAAGCTGCTTTGAAAGATTCTACCGAGCTTATGTCAGGACGTGAAGCACCACGACGAATCGCAACGCTGATGCCAACCCGAGCGATGTCCGTACGACCTTGTTCAACCACCTTTCCCAACTTAACGAGACCCGCCAGCGCTGTCTCTGAGACGATGACCACGTCAAAAGGTTCGCCGTTCTTGACACGCGCAGCAACGCCGCCAGTGGGCCCGAAGGTAAGAATGAGCTTGTTGCCGGTCTGGCGCTCAAACTGAGGGGCCAATTGAGTGATTGCTCCCTGAAGGCCGAAGGTACAAAAGACCCGTACATCGACCCCGAACGCAGTGGACGAAAGCGCCACGATCACGATCAAGAATAACGCAATGACGATACGGCGCAGCGAAGGAAATATTGCTACAACTGTTTCACGCATTGTAATCTCCGTAATTTCCTTTCACGGTGGGCATGGTAACCCCGATTGCATCCGCACGCAACTGGTATCTTGACTGTATATCCGGATCAGCCGACCAGTTGGTTGAAAATCAAGAACCGCAGCTACTCGCAGTGGGCCAGGTGGGAGGAGCTGTTCGAGTGGGAGCGGGGCGGCGATCCGGATTTCCCGGATTTTCGGGGCTGGGATTTGTGCGTCAGGGCGTGTGCCACTTCTGGATCAGGGGCTTAGCTCTTCGCACCAGCCTTTGTTGCGAGAAAACAGAACTCGTTCTCCTTCCCGAAATCCCAACCGTAACCCATCAAGGGTAGTGACTGACTCGTAAGCGTTGACTTTTACCCAGCCCAGTGCCACTATTCCCCGCGTTAACCAACCATCAGTTTTCTAATCGGCCCCAAGGGCGTCTTTCTTCTATCCGTCTTCAGGGACTCGGGCTCCAAAATTAAACTCCCCATTCAGCGTTGTCGTAGGGGATTTCCTAAAAGAAAAAGAGAGAGAACGATGAAGCGCAATCCTGTCATTTTGATGATGTTCTTTGGCGTCTCAATTCTGACTGTGATGCTCAGCCCCGGCGTCCGGCTTAGCGCACAAACTGAGCCTCGCTACGAAATCATTGTTTCTAAAGATGTGATGATTCCAATGCGAGATGGGGTCATGTTGGCGACCGACATCTACCGCCCTGGGCGAAATGGACTACCGATTGAGGGCAAATTCCCCACGATCTTTGAGCGCACGCCCTACAACAAGGATGGCGGGGTTCCCAATTCTGCTGGCTATATAGACCCGTTGCCATCGGAGTATTTTGTGCCACGTGGATACGTTTTCGTGCGGCAGGATGTGCGTGGACGCTACAAGTCTGGCGGCCACTGGCGTGGCATCCAGGACGATCCGAACGACGGCTTCGACACGGCGAAATGGATTGGTTCCCAACCGTGGTCAGATAAGAGCATCGGCACGGTCGGCATCTCGATGGCCGGAGCTGTTCAGCACGCGATGGCAATTGCTGGCGCTCCTTTCCTGAAAACGATGATCCCCATCGACGCCATGTCGAATTTCGGCCACTACGGGGTGCGCCATAATGGAGCCTTTGAGTTGCGCTTTTTCAACTGGGTGTTCACGATGGGGAATGCTGTGGGCACGACCAACGCGCCTAAGGCCGCCTCTCGTGCCGCCGTGAATCCCGCAGCCGCGAAAGAACTGCTCGACATGGGCAACCATGTGCCCGAATATGTCCGGGGCCTGCCGCTTCGGCCCGGAACCACACCGCTCAAGTTTGCGCCTGACTATGAAGCGTGGCTGATCGAGGCCATGAAGCATGGCGACTATGATGATTTCTGGAAGAATTCAGGTTCCAGCGTTGTGGATCATCTTGCTGAGTATAAGGACATCCCGGTGTATCACGTCACTGGTTGGTACGACTCGTGGGGCACCCCAGTTGCCAACATGAATTACATCGAATTGAAGAAAGCAAAGAAAAGCCTTCAGCGTTTGATTATTGGACCATGGACGCACGGTGGCCAGACCCGCAGTTTTGCCGGACAGGCGCAGTTCACTCCAGATGCCGCACTTGATGGTTACGGGTGGCAAGCCCGATGGTTTGACCATTGGCTCATAGGCAT
>JBEKQR010000096.1:0-11955 GCA_049519515.1 Candidatus Korobacteraceae bacterium | reverse complement strand
ATCGGCACGGCGGCTAAAGCCGCTTCAGACTTGATGCCTTGATTCCCACGGCTAAAGCCGTGGGCTTCCACATAATCCAAAGAAAAACGAGCAAGTGCCTAGTTTCTGGACAGATTCTAAGCAGCTATCCAGCAACGATAAGCGTCGCCTTCATCACGAGTCGCTCCCGTTCCCGCCACCTTCCGCTGGGCCGGCGCCCGGACGGGCGACTGCGCTCAAGGCTCGCGGGGCGCGGGCGATAGGCTCCATGGGCTCGATATCGGCCTCAGCGGTGGCCCGCAGTTCCTTGAACTTGCGAATGCCGGGAAGAATGCGGGCCTCAAGCGACCCGACCGTCTTGTCGAAGGCCTCGAGCGAGCGGATCAATCCCGTGCGCAGATCTTCCAGGTGTCCCCAGAGCGTCTGCATGCGCCCGTAGAGGTCCTTGCCGGCGTCGCTGATCGCCTGGGCATTTTTGGCGATGGCGTCCTGCTGCCAGCCATAGGCCACGGCCTTCAGCAGGGAGAACAGGCTGACCGGAGTCGAAATCACGATGTTACGCAGCATGGCGTCTTCCAGCAGCGCGGGATCGTGCTCCAGGGCGGCGCTGAGGAAGGCTTCGCTCGGCAGAAACAAAACCGTAACCCCGGGCGTGTTTTGAAACTGATGAGCGTATTCCTTGGCCGAGAGGGTCCGCATGCGCTCCCGCAGGGCTGCCGCGTGGCGCTTGAGGTGCAGCTTGCGGTCCGCGTCCGAGGTGGCGCCGATGGCATCGAGATAGGCGTCCAACGGGACCTTGGCATCGACTGGCACGATCACCTCACGCGGCAGATGGATGATCATGTCCGGCCGGAGCGTCCCGTTCTCGCCATCGACGGTAACCTGCTCCTCGAAGTCGCAGTGTTCCGACATGCCGGTTAGCTCGGCCACCCGCTTCAGCGTCAGCTCTCCCCAGCGGCCGCGCACGTTGGGACGGCGCAGGGCGGTCACCAGGTTCGAGGTCTCCTGCTTCAGCAGGTCCTGCGTCTGGCTGACGCTGGTGAGCGTGCTCTTGAGCTCGCCGTATGCCTGCTGGCGGGCGCTTTCGATGGCTTGCAGGTTGGTCTGGTAGTTGTTCAGCAGCTCATTCAGAGGCTGCACGAGATTGCTGATGTCGTTCACCGCATTGCTGCGCAGTCCCGAGAAATTTTCGCTCGCCAGGTTCAGGAACGCCTGATTGTTATTGACCAGCGCCTGTGCCGCCAGTCCCTGAAAGACCTCGGTCAGCTTGTTCTGCGCTTCGTCGAGAGTCTTCTTCTGCTCGGCCAGCAGCCTGCGTTCGTCTTCGAGCGTGGTCTGAGCGACGGTCCGCGCCTGTTGTTCCGCCTGCAGCGCCTCCCGCAAATCTCTCAGCTCCTCGTCTCTTTGCTTTACCTGCTCCGCTAACTGAGAGGAAACGGCATCCGCCGCCGCAACCCGCGCCGCGTACGGGGACCGGGTAGCGAGATAGGCGACCAGGGCAGCAACAGCGGCGGCAGCAAAAACCAGCATGACGGTGGCAACCATGGCGCAATTCTGCTACTCAGGCCTGGAAAGTGCAAGCCGCTTTTGCGGGTGGTCCCGCGTCGCCACAACAGCGGGCGCGGGCTTCCGGCTCTTTTTATTGGAAACTCAAGATACTATTATCGGGAAAGCACAATCGGTGGCTAAAACGAAGGTTTCTCAGGTAAGCTCCGGGTCAGGCGAGGTGACGAGCGTGCGACGCAGTTGTTCCGGATTAGTTTTGGTGGCCGTGCTCGTGAGCTCACTGGCGGCAGCGGCGCAGAGCATCGGCAGTTGGGATTCGGGCGCCGAATACCAGATTCTGTATCTCTTGAACCAGGAACGCACGAGCAGAGGACTACCCGCTTTGCGGCACGACGAGCGGCTTTCTGCCAAGGCCCGGCAGCATTCGGAACTGATGGCGCAGCAACGCCAGCTTTCGCATCAGTTTCCCGGCGAGCCCGAGGTTTCCGAACGCCTGGGCTTTACCGGTTTGCACTTCGACTACAGCGGCGAGAACGTTGCCGTGAATGTGAGCGCGGCGGGGGCGAATCAGGGGCTGATGAACTCGACGCCGCATCGGGCCAATATCCTCAGCCGCGACTACAACGCGGTCGGCATCGGGGTGCTGCGCGTGGGCGAGCAGATTTGGGTCACACAGGACTTCGCCAACCTGCTTCCGGAAGCCTCCCCGGCTGAGGCCGAGGCGCAGATCGCGCGGCAGTTCAACGACCTGCGCCGAAACGCCGGCGCCCGCCCGCTGCCGCTCATCGCCAACTCGAAGCTGCGCGAGCTGGCCTGCGATATGGCCAGGCGCGATGACCTCAGTCCCAGCAAGGCCGGCGCCCTACCCAGGGTGGTGCGCGTGGCGACCTTCGCCGTATCCAACCTCGCAAAAATGCCGGACTACCTGCGGCAAGCTGCTGTCGCTCCCGCCAGCGGATTCTCCGTCGGCGCCTGCTTCAGCACCAGCAAGACCTACACCAACCCGGTGTACTGGGTGATTCTCACAACCTATTTCTAGAGCTTGTTTCAAAAACATTCCTTGGGGAGTAAGGCGCGTTCCCTCAGGGAATAAAGCCGATTAGGAAATGGTATGTCCGTAATCGCGGCGCCTTGTATCAGGGCACGGCTTCGCGGGGTCCCCAGCAAACCCTTATTTGGTTTGCCGGGGTGCCTTGAGCCGTGCCGAAGGCGGGTCCTGTTGGTTCCGGGCTTCAGCGGACGCTCGGCGCGTCCGCGCAGCCAATGATACCGGGGCGTTGTTGCCCAGGAACTTGCTAACATTGCCCTGTGCCGCCAGAGCTACGTTGTCACAACGTCTCAGAGATGGAGGGAAAATTGAACAAACAATTATTCGAAAAAGGCCTGAAGATCCGCCGCGAAGTTCTTGGCGCCAAACATGTCGACAAATCCATCGCCGCCGACGACGATTTCTCACGTCCACTCCAGGAGCTTGTCACCGAGTATTGCTGGGGCGAGATTTGGGGCCGCCCGGGACTTGACCGGCGTACGCGAAGCATTATCAACCTCGCCATGCTGACGGCGCTCAACCGTCCACATGAAGTGAAGCTGCATGTCCGAGGAGCGCTCAACAACGGTCTGAGCAAGGCTGACATCATGGAGGTGTTCCTGCATGCCATGATCTATTGCGGCGTCCCGGCGGGTGTTGACAGCTTCCGCGCCGCACAGGAAGTCTTCAAAGAAGACGGGGTTTGACTACGGTCCCAGCTGGGGGTGATCCGGAGCGGAGGAATCAACCACGAGCGACACCAGGGCGCAGCCACGATGACCCACGTCCCCGGGGCTGTGCAACTGCAGTCTGAGTAGCTGCATCGAATCCTACGGGTGGGGCCACTTCTGTTTCCTCTCAGGCCATACGGCCCCTATACCACCGGCTGCCCTGTCTCTTCTTTGGTGCTTGATTCGCGCCGGAATTTTGTATTTTCCACATCTCCCTTTTCCGAGGCTGTTGCGACTTGGCGCCGAGCTGACCAGGCCCTTCTTGGTAAGGAGGCGCTTCATTGCGCACCCAGCGGACATCCGCGCAAAAAATCTCGTTCACGCTTGCTGCGGGAATCCTGTGCTCCTCCACTTTGGCGATGGGTCAGGGCTTGCAATTGCCGATTGCAGCCGCAAACGCCACTGTAAAAACCGATTCTCTCAGGGTGTTCGCGAAAATGGACCCGTCCAGCAGCGTTGTGCGTTCGCTGGCGAAAGGCGAGACAGTGTATGTCGATCTCCGCGTGGACCAGGGGGCGATGCTCTGGTGCGGCGTTCGCATCACGGGGCAGGCCGGGAGGCTCGGGTTCGTCGACTGCAGAAGTCTTGAGCGCGTTGCTGCGCCGCAACCAGCTAATACCGGAAGAACCGGCATCAAGGCGTCCGGCAAGGCACAGGTTACTCCCGGAGAAATGCCTTTTTCGCGCCCCGCCATGCCAACTCAAACCGGATACGCCGCTATAAAGGCGGCGGTGGTAAAGGATGGGGAGATCGATTCCGGCTATATTGCCCAGGCGGAGGCGCAGTCCAAGGCCGGCGCTCCCACGGCGCTGAGGCGCGCGGCCTGGGCCCATTTTGCCGCTGGCGAGTTCGATTTGTCTCAGAATGAGTTAGACGGAGCGATCCAGCACTTTGAAGCAATGGAAGCTTTCGCGGGGCAGCAGCATGAATTGCTGCGGTTAAGTCTTTTGGGCCGTGCCCGCGCGCTTCTCTTGGAAAGCGAATTTTCTTCTGCGCTGGAGGCGATCGAGCGGGTGCGCAAGATTGCTCCCAGGTCGGCAGAAGCGGCGGCCATGGCCGGTTGGGCGCACTACCGGCTCAACCAGACGGACGCGGCCATCGCCGACTTTGAAACTGCACAGCGCCTGGGGCCAAACGAAGGCGTGGCGCGGTTGCTGAACAAGGTGAAGCAGGACAGAAACGCGGAAATCGATTTCCGTGAAGGCGAGTCTTCTCACTTCGTTCTGCGCTATCACGGAGGAGCAAGCCACCAGCTTGCCCGCGAAATCATACAGTCGCTGGAGGAGCAGTTCCGCAGCCTGAGCTCCGAACTTCGCTACACCCCGCCCGAACCGATCGCCGTAATTCTCTACACCCGGGAAGCCTTCCGCGACGTGACCCGCGCGCCCGGCTGGTCGAGCGCCGTGAATGATGGACGCATTCGAGTGCCGGTGCAAGGCGTGGAAACGGTCTCTCCTGAGTTGCAGCGAATCCTCAAACACGAACTGACGCACAGTTTCGTTTTCCAGAAGACCGCTGGACGCTGTCCCACCTGGCTGCACGAGGGGGTCGCGCAATTCATGGAGGGAAGACGAACCGGAGCTGATGCCGGCCCCCTGGTCGCGTTCTTCGAGCATGGACAGGGCAAAGGGCTGCGCTATTACCCGGGATCGTGGATGAATATGACAGCTCCGCAGGCGCGTTTCGCCTACGCGTGGTCATTGGCGGTAGTCGAAGCCATCGAGGCCCAATCAGGATTGGCCGCCGTCGACCGCCTGCTCGACGCGGAAAGAACCGAGGCCTCCGGCGAAGCCGCATTGCGTCTGGCGTTGCACACCAATTTCTCCGGCCTTGACGACACCACGATTATTTATCTCCGCCAAACGTATCCGCACTAGGCGTTCCACGCCGCCTTGCGGCGGCCCGGAGTTTCCAGTTTTCGTTGTGGAGGGGATTGGAGGCGCGGGCCGGAATCGAACCGGCGAATAAAGGTTTTGCAGGTTTGTACCGGATTTCAAATGAACCGCAGCGGTTTTGGACAGAATTATCTTTCGTGCACGACAAAGCTCGCGATTATCCTAATTTCCGGAGAATGCGCGATGTCGTGTTCGAGTGTCCCGAGACGGGTTACTGCTGCCACCCTCCACCGAGACTTCTGTAAATGCTGACCAGCCCCAAGAGTTCGTTCAATTGAGCCTGGGCGAGTCCCAGTTCGGCAGCGAAGTAATTGGTTTCGTTAGTCAGCACCTCGAGGTAACTGGCAGCTCCGCCCCGATAGCGCATTTCAGAGAGCCGGGCTGCGTCCTGGGCCGAGAGCGCCAGTTGCTGCTGGTACTGCCGGAACTCCCGGTCCTTGCGATACTCGACCAACGCGTCAGAAACTCCGCGAAATGCCTGCTGTACTGTCTGCTGATAGATCAACAATGCTTCCTGCTGTCGCGCCTCGGCGAACTTGACTCCGGAACGAATTCTCCCGCCGGCGAAGATGGGCTGTGTCACCGATCCGCCGACGCTCCACAGCCCAGCCGGGCCGCTGAACAGGTTGGTAAGCGCTGAGCTCTGAAATCCGCCGAGCACCGTCAAGCTGATTTGCGGGAAGTAGGCCGCCTTCGCCACCCCGATTTGAGCGTTGGCCGCAATCAACTGCGCTTCCGCCTGGCGAACGTCTGGCCGGCGCTCGAGCAGGCTCGAGGGAAGCCCCGCCGGAATTTCCGGCGGATGCGGTTGCTCGGTCAAGTTCATTCCCCGCGCGATGGGGCCAGGGTTGCTTCCCAGGAGCGTGCTGATAAAGTTTTCCTGCTGCTCGATGCGCCGCTCCAGGTCGGGAATCGTGGCCGCCGCCGTGGCCACCAACTGCTCTGCCTGGCGGACGTCGAGCATGGAAGTGGCTCCGCCGTTTGCCAACACTTGCGTGAGGCGCAGCGAATCCTGGCGCGAAGCCAGCGTCCGGCGCGAGATTTCCAGCTCCAGATCGAGCGCGCGCAGGCGGAAGTAGGCTGCGGCAACGTCGCTCACCAGGGTGCTGACAACCGCCTGGCGAGCCCATTTCGCCGCCAATAGATTTGCCCGCGCCGCCTGGCTGGCACGGCGATACTTTCCCCAGAAGTCGAGCTCCCAGGCCACCCTGAGATCCAGTTGCATTGGGCTGGTCTCGTACTCAGGGTTAAGCTTGGCGTCCGCGAAGCGCTGGTTTGCGGCGCTGGCGTCGGCGGCTACAGTTGGCAACTGGTCTGCGCGAGTTATGCCTGCCAGTGCCTGGGCTTGCAGAATTCGCGTGGCCGCAATGCGAACATCGTAGTTCTGCTTCAGCGCAATCCGGATCAGCTCCTGAAGCTGCTTGTCCTGAAACACCTCCCACCATTTCTGGTCGACGAACGATTCCGTCTCGGGCTCCGCCGCCTCTTGCGGCGCGGCCCCGCGGTATTCGCCAGGGGTGTTTACTTTCGGCTTCTTGTAGTTCGGCCCCACGGCACAGCCCGCCATCAGCAGCGCAACCAGGAAGAGAGCCGTTAGCCTTTTCACCGTACTCTCCCTCCGACGGGCTCCTCGGCTGCGGGACGATGGTCGGAAACGGGCATTTCGCGGCCCCGCCGCCTTGCCAGGCGTTCGACCAGCACAAACAGCGCGGGAATAATAAATATTGCGATTCCGGTAGCGGCCCCCATTCCGCCAATTACGGTAGTGCCCATGATCTGGCGGGCCACCGAACCCGCGCCGGTCGCCATCCAGAGCGGCACGCAACCCAGAATGAATGCCAGAGAGGTCATGAGGATGGGCCGCAGCCGAAGCCGGGCTCCTTCCAGCGCGGCGTCGGCCAGGGGCTTGCCCTCTATGGATTCGTGCTTGGCGAATTCCACGATCAGGATTGCGTTCTTGGCCGCCAAGCCGATCAGCATGACCAGCCCGATCTGCGAGTAAACGTCGTTCTCCAGTTGCACCATGTAGGCGGGATAGAAAACGCCTGCTACCGCCCGTCGCAGCCATAGCCCAGCAAAGGCACCGAATACCGCAACCGGCGTGCTCAGCAACACGCTGAATGGCATTGACCAGCTTTCATACAGCGCCGCCAAAATCAGGAACACGAACAGCAAGGAGAATCCAAAGATGACGTACGCCGGGACGCCCTGCCGCGCCTTTTGCTCCTGGCGCGACATGCCCATGTAGTCAAAGCCCATTTCGTTAGGCATTGTTTGCCTGAAAACGTCTTCAAGGGCCGCCATGGCCTGGTCGGCACTGTAGCCTGGCGCAGCGCTGCCGTTGATCTGCGCCGAACGGTACTCGTTGTAGCGCATGGTAAATTCGGGGCCGTCACGCGACTCAAACCTCGTCAGCGCGGAGAGCGGCACCATTGTTCCCCGGTTGTTGCGCACGTAGAATTGGCCGACGTTCGCCACATCCGAGCGGTAAGGAGCTTCCGCCTGCACGTATACCTGCCAGGTGCGTCCGAAATCGTTGAAGTAATTGATGAACAGCCCGCCCATGAAAGCCTGAATGGTCTGATAGACGTCGCTGATGGCCACACCCTGCTTCAGCACCTTTTCCCGCTCCACGTGCACGAACTGTTGCGGCACGCTGGGCAGCAGCGTGGTGCTGATCATGCCGATCTCAGGCCGCTTGCGGGCCGCCGCCAGAAATTTGGCCAGATTGTCGGCCAGAAACTGGATATCCCGCCCGGCACGGTCTTCCAGCACGAACTGAAATCCGCCGGCCGTTCCGACTCCAGGGATCGATGGCGGCGAAAAACTGAAAGCGGTTCCTTGCGGAAGGCGGTTGAGTTGCCGATTCAGGCGCGCCTTGATTTCCTGGAACTGCTCCGCCCTGGTTTCGCGGCTGCTCCAAGGCTTCATGGTGACGAAATAGAAGGCGTTGTAGCTGATGCGGACATAGCTAAGCAGGCTGAAGCCAACCACGCTGTTGTAGTACTGAACCCCGGGCGTGGTACTTAGGATTTTCTCGATCTCCCTCGATGCTGTCGCCGTCCTTTCCAGCGACGCCGCGTTCGGAAGTTGCATGTTGATGAAGAAATAGCCCTGGTCTTCATCGGGCAGGAAACTCGATGGCATCAGGCGGCCAAAGAAAACGCCGGCAACGCCGAACACCACCAGCGCCACCAGCGCCAGCCCGCTTTTGCGGATCAGCGCACCGGACAGGCGCAGATAAGTTTCCCTGCCGCTTCCGAAAAGACGATTAAACCAAGCGAAGAATTTTGGCAGCAGCCCGCGGCTTTCTTTCTTCGGGCGGAGCAGCAGCGCGGCAAGTGCCGGGCTTAAGGTGAGGGCGTTAAAGGCCGAAAGAACCACCGAGATGGCGATGGTCAGGGCAAATTGCTGGTAGAGCCGTCCGGTAATGCCCGGGATGAAAGCCGTTGGCACGAACACCGACGACAGAACCAGGGCGATGCCAATGACTGGGCCAGAAAGCTCTTCCATGGCCTTGCGGGCCGCATCCTTGGGAGCCAAGCCCTCCTCGATGTGGCGTTGCACGCCTTCGACAACCACAATGGCATCGTCCACCACCAAGCCGATGGCCAGCACTAGTCCGAACATCGACAGAGTATTTATGGAGAAGCCGAACAGCGGGAAGAAAATAAACGTGCCAACCAGTGAGACTGGCACGGCAAGCATCGGGATCAGGGTGGCGCGCCAGTCTTGCAGGAAAAGATAGACCACCAGGATTACCAGCAGGATGGCGATCACGAGTGTTACGATAATTTCCTTCATGCCCTCGGTGACAGCCTGTGTCTGGTCGAGCGAGATGGCGTATTCCATGTCCTGGGGGAAGCGCTGCCTCATTTCGGCCATCAGTTTCCGGACTCCCGCGGCTGTTTGCACCGCATTTGAGCCGGGCAACTGGTAGATAGCGATGGCTGCGGCGGGTTCGCCGTTCAAGCGGCTGATGATGCTGTAATCCTGCGCGCCCAACTCGACCCTGGCGACGTCTTTCACGCGAACGATTCCGCCATCCGGAGCTTCACGCACGATGACGTTTTCAAATTGTTCGGGCGTGCTCAAGCGTCCTTGAGCAAGGACCGAATACGTGAATTGCTGGCCCTTCGGAGCCGGCTCGCCGCCAATCTGACCGGCGGGATTCACCGTGTTCTGCGCCTGGGTCGCGTTGACGATCTCAGTGACGGTGATGCCCAACTTCGCCAATTGGTCGGGTTTTACCCAGAGCCGCATGGCGTACTGGCCGGCGCCGAAGACCTGCGTCTGGCCGACGCCGTACAGGCGTGCGACGGGATCGGCGAGGTTGATATAGGCGTAGTTGGCCAGGAACTTCGCATCGCGAGTACCGTGCGGCGAGAACAATGCCACCAGCATGAGCGGCGCGGTGGTCGATTTTTTGATGGTGACCCCGTAATTGTTGACCTCGGGCGGAAGTTGAGTGGCGGCCAGATTCTCGCGCGACTGGGTGAGAATCAGGTCCATGTTAGGGTCCGTCTTGAGGTCAAAGTTGACGATCATGGTCGTCTGCGAGTTGGCCGTGGCGTTAAGGGAGTACATGTAATCCATGTTGTCCACGCCGTTGATCTGCTGTTCGATGGGCGTGGCCACGGCCTGCTCCAGGGTCTGGGCGTCCGCGCCCACGTAGGTCGCCTGCAACCTGATCTCGGGAGGGACGATGTTGGGAAACTGCGCCACCGGCAGGGTCGCAATGGTGACCGCACCCACGATCACCGTGAGGATGGAAATTACCATGGCTACAATCGGGCGGTTGATGAAGAACTTCGACATGACTCAGCGCCCTTCTGCCGGAAGGCTGACAGGCTTGGCGACGACGGGAGTTCCTTCCCTGAGCTTTTGCAGCCCCTCGACCACGACCTGCTCGCCCGGCTTGAGGCCCTCGTCGATCACCCACATTGCTCCGACTTTCTCGCCGGGCTTGACGGTACGCAGGCTGGCCTTCTGATCGCTGCCCACAACCGCGAGCTGGTAGCTTCCCTGAAGTTGCGCAACGGCGCTCTGCGGCACCAGCAAAGCGCCTTTTTTCATGCCGGTTTCGACACGCACCCGTCCGTATTGGCCTGGACGCAGGACATTGCCGGGATTGGGAAAGGCGGCAACGATGCGGATGGTGCCCGTGCTCGTATCCACTTGCCGGTCGGCCAGCAGTATTTTGCCCTTTCGCGGGTAGAGACTGCCGTCAGTCAGGATCAGTTCGAGCGAGTTCCCGAACAGGTTGATCGTGTGCGAACCGCTGGCGCTACCGCCCTTTTGCGCGCGGATATACTCTTGTTCGCTGATCGGGAAATACGTCTTGATGGGATCGACCTGCGAAACGGAAGTCAACACATAATTGGGCCCCACCAGGTTGCCGATCTGGACCTGGGCAATGCCGGCGATGCCATTGATGAGCGAGGTCACCTTTGTGAACTCGAGATTGAGTTCCGCCTGCTCCACCGCGGCCTTGCCTGATTCGACGGCGGCTTGGGCGGCAAGCTTCGCCTGAATTTCGTTGTCTAATTGACTCTTCGCGATGGCCTTGGCCGCTGCCAGTGGGGTATCGCGCTCCACATCCAGCGTGCTCTTGCCAAGCTGCGCCTGCGCCTGCGCCAGGTCTCCCTTGGCGCGGTCGAGGGCCGCCTGGAAGGGCCTTGGATCGATCTCGAACAGCACCTCACCCTTGCGGACTAGCGAACCTTCTTTGTAGTTTTGCCTGATGATATATCCCGACACCTGCGGCCGGATCTCGGCGTTAACGTAACCATCTAATGTCGCCACCCACTCGTGATACGTGGGAACGTCTCGCTGGATGACGGAAGCAACTCCCACTTCGGTGGCTGGTACTGGCGCTGTAGCTCGGCTGTTCCCGCAACCAATAGTCGCGAATGCGAACACGGCAAGAAAAATGAACGCTAGAACTTTGCTCACAACGGTTCCTTTATTTGGTGCATTCAGTCCGCACCCGGAGATGTGCGACAGGGCTTCCCGTCAACACAGGCATGCATGGCTCGTACCAGGGAAGATGGAAACTCCAGGAAAGTGTAAGCGGTCGGAACATAAAGAAATAGAGAAAAATAAGGCGCTCGAGCTTGTAGCAGCTGGCGAAACTGGCGAAGCGGGCCAGTACAAGGTCAAGGCTTATGGTGGTAGAACGCCGGCTTCACTTCCTCTTCAAGAATTGTGTAGAGCCGGTCGGCATCTTGGGTGTCCTGCTCCCGCCACATGGCAGTGCTCCCGACAGCCCACCCGACCTCGGAGGTGTACGCCTCTGCCCACCACCCATCCAGCTCGGAGAGGTTCAATCCGCCGTTGACCAGTACCTTCATGCCGCTGGTACCGCACGCCTCCCAGGGACGGCGGGGCGTGTTGATCCACAAGCCGGCGCCTTGAACCAGCCTCTGGGTCACATGCATGTCGTAGTCGGCCAGGAAGACGACTTTGTTCCGCAGATGATAATCGTGTGTGAAGTCGTTCCACTGTTTGATCATCGACTGGCCATCGCAATCAGCCGGGTGGGCTTGGCCGGCGATTATGAGCTGCGCCGGGCGTTCGCTGTCGGTCAAAATGCGCGCCAGCAGTTCACCGCTGACTGCCACGCCCGTTGTTTCGTCCGCCGGTTCGACACCGAATTTGACAGGCCTCGACAGCGACGGGTCGCCCTAGTGCTGTGACCGGCAGGAAATGTACACGTCTCGGCGGGAGAGGGTAGCGCTGGTCTCCAGGCCGGCTGTCGCGGGGGCCTCCTGGCCCGCGCACGTTAACTGCCGGCGTGGACGCCGCCAGGACAGCC
>JBEKQR010000095.1:0-11958 GCA_049519515.1 Candidatus Korobacteraceae bacterium | reverse complement strand
TCTCAGGCGCTGAGCAGCCGCCAAAGCAACGAAACGGCCCGGTATATGCCAAAAGACACGGGAGACTTGGCGCCAATATGTATCGCGTACTTGGCATTTTGCTGTAGGCACTACGCGCGTGAGCCGATCATCATCCAACCCTCACATGAGGCGCAAGGTCGAGCCCGAGCTATTGGACAGCGATTGCGGGACTCCGGCGGAAATTACCGCCGCCCTCGCCGATATTGTCCGCGTGAATCGCTGGTTTGGAGGAGTGGATACCAGCGAGTGCCTGATGCGCCGCGTAGTGGACGAGCTGGCGCTCGACCAGATCGAGTTGCTGGACGTCGCTTGCGGCTCCGGCGACGTTCCGCTGGCGCTTGTCCGGCGGTTCGGGTGCCGAGGCGTGCGCCTGCATCCGACGCTGCTCGACCGCAGCGCAGCCCATCTGCCCGCCGTGCCGGAGGCGGTCGTTGGCGATGCCCTCGACCTTCCTTTTCCGCCGTGTTCGTTCGACTTGGTGAGCTGCTCGCTCTTCCTGCATCACCTTGAACCAGGAGCCATCAAGCGCTTTGTCCAGGAGGCGCTGCGGGTGGCGCGCATCGCCCTCGTAATCAATGACCTGCGGCGTAGCTGGCTGCATTGGGCGCTGGTGGCGTCCAGCCGCCCCCTGTTTCGCAGCCGCATGGCATGGCGGGATGGCGTGGTCTCAGTCCGCCGCGCTTACACCGAGCCGGAGCTGCGGACGTTGCTGGCCGGCGCGGGAAAGAGGGTCGAGTTCAGCCGCCACTATCTGCAACGGATCGGTGTAATCGTCTGGAAGTGAGCGCCCGGAATTTGCGATTTGCGCCTTCAGGCGGCAGGCATGGGCGCTGCAACTAATTCTGTCATGGCGCTTTAGGCGTAATCAGGTGGAGAAATTTTTCTCCCGGAAGAATTAACCGCCGCCACTTAGCCAGCATCTAAACCGTCGTTGAGAACTGCTGCCGGAGGGCCGAAAGCCTGACCCCATGAAGCACATTGAGAAAGTAACCATCTTGGGCGCCGGGACGATGGGCGCTCGCATTGCCGCCCACTTGGCGAACGCCGGCGTAAAGTCTTTTCTGCTCGACATTGTGCCGCCGGGCGCTGCCGCCGAGGGCCGCAACCGTATTGCCCAGGCGGGGCTGGACGCGGTGCGCAAAGCCAAGCCGGCGGCCTTTGCCTACCCCTCGCTGGCCAATCTGATCACGGTCGGTAACTTTGAAGACGACCTGAAATACGTCGCCGAGTCCGACTGGGTGATCGAGGCGGTGGTCGAAGACCTGGAGATCAAGCGCGCCCTGCTGAAGAAAGTGGAAGCCATTCGCCGTCCGGGGACGATCGTCACCACCAACACCAGCGGCCTGCCGGTGGCGCGCATCGCCGAAGGCTTCAGCGAAGATTTTCGCCGCCACTGGTTCGGCACGCACTTTTTCAATCCGCCGCGCTACATGCGCCTGCTGGAGATCATTCCCACCCCGGAGAGCAGCCAGGAAGCTCTCGACGCGATCGCGCACTTCGGCGATGTGCGGCTCGGTAAAGGCACGGTCTTCGCCAAGGACACCCCCAATTTCATCGCCAACCGCATCGGCACCTTCTCCGTGCTCAACAGCATCCGCCTCATGCAGCAGATGGAGATGAGCATCGAGGAAGTGGACGCGCTCACCGGCTCCGCCGTGGGCTGGCCCAAGTCGGCCACCTTCCGCACCATCGACATGATCGGGCTCGACGTGCTGGGCCACGTGGTGACCAACATGGCCGCCAGTACCCGCGACGAGCGCAGCGATCTTGGCCTGCCTGATTTTTACCGCCAGATGCTGGAGCGCAAATTGCTGGGCGACAAGACCGGCGCAGGCTTCTACAAGAAGATCAAGCGCAGCGAAGGCGACGAGATTCTCGGACTGGACTGGAAGACGCTGGAGTACCGCCCGCGGCAGAAAGCGAAATTCCCCGCGCTGGAGATGGCCAAGCAGGTTGAAGACACGCGCCAGCGGCTGCGCATGCTGCTCGCCTTGGGCGAACACAGCAATGGCTCCAAGCTGGACCGCGCCGGGCAGTTCCTGTGGTCGGCCATGAGCGAGCTGTGGACTTACTCGGCCAACCGCATCGGAGAAATTTCAGATTCAATCGTGGAAATCGATCAGGCCATGCGTCTCGGCTTCAACTGGGAGCTGGGACCGTTCGAGCTTTGGGACGCTGCCGGCGTGGAGCCCACCGTGGCACGCATGAAGAAGCAAGGCCTGCCGGTCTCGCCCAACGTCGAGAAGCTGCTGGCCTCGGGCCAGCGTTCCTGGTATCAGGAACAGGCGCGCGCCGCTTCGGCGTCCGCGTACTTCGACCTGAGGTCCGGCGGCTACCACGACGTGCCGCTGCGTCCGGGCGCCGGCTCGGTGCGGCTCGCCAAGAAGTTCAACGGCGTAATCAAGCAGAATCCCGGAGCTTCGCTGGTCGACCTGGGCGACGGCGTTGGCTGCCTTGAATTCCACACCAAGATGAACGTCATCGGCGGCGACATCATGACGCTGGTGACGCAGGCGATGAGCAACGGCATCGGCGGCGGCTTCGAGGCCTTCGTCATCACCAACGATGCTCCGCACTTCTGCGCCGGCGCCAACCTGATGATGCTGCTGATGGCCATTCAGGAAGAGGAGTGGGACGAGATCGACCTGATGATCCGCAGCTTCCAGCGCATGTCGCAGGCGGTGAAGTTTTCTTCCAAGCCGGTGGTTGTCGCGCCCTTCGGCATGACCCTGGGCGGCGGTTGCGAAATTGCGCTGCACGGCGCCGCCCGCCAGCCGCACGCCGAGCTCTACATGGGACTGGTCGAAGCCGGAGCCGGTTTGCTTCCCGCTGGCGGCGGGGTGAAAGAAATGCTGCTGCGCGCCCTCGACAGCGCCGAAGCCATTAACCCCGGCGGACGCGGCCAGTCGGTCGAGGCCGTCGAGGCGCTGAAGAAGGTGTTTGAAACCGTCGGCATGGCCAAGGTATCGACCTCGGCGGAGGAGGCGCGCCACTACGGGTTCCTGGCGCCCGGCGACCAGGTCACCATGAACCGCGAGCGTCTACTGTCCGATGCCAAGGCGCGCGCCCTGGAACTGGCCCGCGTGGGCTACCGGCCGCCGCGCCCGCGCGACGACATTCCCGCGCCCGGCGAAAACATGCTTGCCTTGCTGAAGCTTGGAGTCCACATCATGCGGCAGGGCGGCTATATCAGCGACCACGATCAGAAGATCGGCATCAAAATCGCCGAGGTGCTGTGCGGCGGCAACGTGACCTCGGGCACTCCGGTAAGCGAGCAACACATCCTCGATTTGGAGCGCGAAGCCTTCAAATCTCTCTGCGGCGAGCCGAAGACGCGGGAGCGCATCGCTCATCTGCTCAAGACCGGCAAGCCGCTGAGGAATTGACAGAGGAAGGTTTCAAAGTTTCAGGGTTTCAAGGTCTGGCCTCATCGCCTTATGAAATTTCTGGTCCTTGAAACTCTGAAACCTTGAAACTTTGAAACTGGAAGCTGGCCTCATCAACCGAAGGAATTTAACGGTTCAAGTTGGCGAATATGAAAGATGCAGTGATTGTCTCCGCTGTCCGCACTCCCACCGGCAAGGCCGTCAAGGGAACGCTGCGCACGACCCGTCCCGACGAACTGGCCGCGGTGGCCATCAACGGCGCGCTGGGGCGCGTGCCGCAACTGGAAGTCCGCGAGATCGAAGACGTAATCTTCGGCTGCGCCATGCCGGAGGCCGAGCAGGGCATGAACGTGGCCCGCATCGCCTCGTTGCGCGCCGGGCTGCCGCTGGAAGCCTCGGCCATGACCATCAACCGCTTCTGCTCCTCCGGCCTGCAGGCGATTGCCATGGCAGCCGAGCGCATCATGGTGGGCGCGGCCGAGGTGATGATCGCCGGCGGCACCGAGTCCATGTCGATGATCCCCATGGGCGGGCACAAGATCGCGCCCAATCCCTGGCTGGTGAATAACTATCCCGATGCCTACCTCTCCATGGGCTTGACGGCGGAGCGGGTGGCCGCACGCTGCGGCATCACGCGCGAGCAGGCGGACGAGTTTGCCTGTCACTCGCACCAGAAGGCGCTGGCGGCCATCGCGGCGGGCAAGTTCGAGGACGAGGTAGTGCCGGTGCCGGTCAGCTTCACCACCCCGAACGGATCGAAACCGAAGCGCATGGAGATCCTGTTCAAGGTGGATGAGGGTCCGCGGGCCGAGACCACGCTGGAGGTCCTGGCCGCGCTCAAGCCGGCTTTTCACGCGCGCGGGGTGGTTACGGCGGGCAATTCTTCGCAAATGTCTGATGGCGCGGCGGCGGCCGTGGTGATGTCCGCGGAAAAAGCCAATGCCCTGGGCATCAAGCCGCTGGCCCGTTACATGGGATTCGCCACCGCCGGCTACAAGCCGGAGGAGATGGGCCTGGGGCCGGTCTTCGCCATTCCCAAGGCGTTGAAGCTGGCCGGACTGCAGTTGGGCGACATCGACGTGATCGAGCTGAACGAGGCCTTTGCCGCGCAGGCGCTGGCGGTAATAAAAGAAGCCGGGCTGGATGCGGCGCGCATCAATCCCAATGGCGGGGCGATAGCCCTGGGGCATCCGCTGGGCTGCACCGGCGCCAAGCTGACGGCCAGCATCATTCGCGAACTGAAGCGCCGTAACGGCCGTTACGGCATCGTCACCATGTGCGTCGGCGGCGGCATGGGCGCAGCCGGCGTTTTCGAGAACCTGCAGTAAGAACAATTCACCGCAGGATGTGTGGTGCTTAGAGGTTTCATGGCAACAACCGTTTCGACAATGAAGAAGATCGCGGGCGGCAGCTTCCTGCTGGAAACCCGCTCCCCCGAGGAAGTGTTCACGCCGGAAGATTTCAGCGAAGAACATCGCCAGATTGCCGGCATGACGGACCAGTTCTCGTCCAACGAGATTGTCCCCATGGCCGACCGCATCGAGCACAAAGACTGGAACTTGACGCGCGAGCTGCTCAAGAAGGCCAGCGAGCTCGGCCTGACCTCTGCCGACGTGCCCGAACAGTACGGCGGCATGGAGATGGACAAAGTCTCGTCGGCGATCATCGGCGACTACATCGCCAAGAACGGATCATTCAGCGTCAGCTTTGGCGCGCACACCGGCATCGGCACCCTGCCCATCGTCTACTTCGGCACCGCCGAGCAGAAACAGCGCTACCTGCCCAAGCTGGCCAGCGGCGAGTGGATCGGCGCCTACGCGCTCTCGGAGAGCTCCTCCGGTTCCGACGCGCTGAACTCGCGCACCAAGGCCGTGCTCTCTCCCGACGGCAAGCACTATATCCTGAACGGCGAAAAGATGTGGATCACCAACGCCGCCTTTGCCGACATGTTCATCATCTTCGGCAAAGTTGACGGCGAAAAGTTCACGGCGTTCATTGTCGAAAGAACTTTCCCCGGATTTTCGGTCGGGGCCGAAGAGCACAAGATGGGCATTCGCGGCTCCTCCACCTGCCCGCTGATCCTGAACGACTGCCAGGTTCCAGTGGAGAACGTGCTGGGCGAGATCGGCAGCGGGCACATCATCGCCTTCAACATCCTCAACATCGGACGCTTCAAGCTGGGCTCGATGTGCGTGGGCGGCGCGCGCTACTCGCTGCAGAACGCCATCGCCTATGCCATGCAGCGCAAAGCTTTCGGCAAACCGATCTCCGAGTTCGGCATGATGCGGGAAAAGCTGGCCCGCATGGCGGCGCGCATTTACGCCACTGAAAGCATGGTCTATCGCACTGTGGGCATGATGGACGCGGCGCTGGCCGAGGTCGACAAGGACTCGCCCGAGGCGGCCAAGGAGATTCGCAAGGCCATCGAGGAATACGCTGTCGAGTGCTCCATCATCAAGGTGGCGGGCTCGGAGATGCTCGACTTCGTCGTCGATGAGACGGTGCAGATCTACGGCGGCTACGGCTTCGTCGAGGAGTATCCGGCCGAGCGCGCCTACCGCGACTCGCGCGTAAACCGCATTTTCGAGGGCACCAACGAAATCAACCGGCTGATCATTACCGGCTGGCTGATGAAGCGCGCCATGAGCGGACGCCTGCCTTTGCTGCCGGCCATCAAGAAGCTGATGGACGAGCTGCTGAGCGGGCCGTCGATGGCGGAGGGCGAAGAGGGCCCGTTGTCCGCCGAGCACATGATGGTGGCCAATGCCAAGAAGATCGTGCTGGCCTGCGCCGGCGCGGCCTCGCAGAAGTATATGCAGGCGCTGGCCGATCAGCAGGAGATCATGGGGGCGCTGGCCGACCTGATCATGGAAGCCTACGCCGCCGAGTCGTGCGTGATCCGCGCGGAGAAGATAGCGGCGGCACACGGCGAGAAGGCGGCGGCGACGGCCATCGCCATGACGAAGTTATACCTGGCGGGCGCGATGGAGCGGCTGGAATCGGCGGCCAAGAAGGTCATTACCGCCGTTGCCGAAGGCGACATGCTGCGCACCCAGCTCATGATTTTGCGCCGCTTGATGAAACACGAGCCGGCGAACACCATCGCCTTGCAGCAGCAGATCGCACAGCGGCTGCTGGAGATGGGCAAGTACATGGTGGGATCGCCGCACATGCAAAAGGAAGACCAGGTCGCCGACGCGGCGTAGGTTTTAAAGAGATGTAAGAGAATCAACGCGCCTCATCCTTCAGGAAGCGAAGGGTGAGGTTTTTATTTTTGAGCGGGCCACAACGGGGCAGCGTAGGCCTGCCGCCCCCGGCTGGGCTGGCGTGCGAAGTACGACACCCCATAGCGCTACGCTCGCCTGCACCAGGTCTTCTGAAGCCTGTTCCTCTGTGTACTCTGTGGTTGGCGGCTTACCCGGCTTTGATGGTCGATGTCGCTACCGTAGAGCTCGTCTGCGTATAGCGCGTCGAGTTCCTTGCGGTAGCGTTGCTCGATGAAGCGCCGCTTCAGTTTCATGGTAGGAGTAAGCGTACCGTTGGCGATGGAGAACTCGTCGGGCACGAGGATGAATTTCTTGATCTTTTCGAAGCGCGCGAGGTCCTGGTTCAGCTCGGCCAGGATAGCTTCATAAAGCGCTAGCACCTGGGGATGGGCTACCAGCTCCTGGCGCGAGGCGAACGGCACGCGGTTGAGCCTGGCCCAGTCTTCCAGGGCAGGGAAGCTTGGGGCAATGATGGCGGAAGGGAACTTCCGGCCATCGGCCACAATTACCGCCTCCGATATCAGCAGATTGTTCTTCAGACGGCCTTCGAGCGGTTGCGGCGCAATGAACTTGCCGCCGGAGGTCTTGATCAGGTCCTTCTTGCGGTCGGTGATGTAGAGGAAGCCATCGGCATCGAGCCGGCCCACATCGCCGGTGCGGAACCATTCACCCTCGAAGGCGGCCGCCGTTTCCTGCGGCATGTTCCAATAGCCTTTGAATACCGAAGGGCCTTTCACCAGGATCTCGCCATCATCGGCGATGCGCACCTCAATGTTTTTGATCACCTTGCCCACGCTGCCGCAGCGGTGGAAATTGATGTTATTCACGGCGACGATGGGCGCAGTCTCGGTGAGGCCATAGCCTTCCAGCACGCGGATGCCGACGCTGGCATACCAGTCGAGTACCTCGGGGCTGAGCGGGGCGCCGCCGGAGATGAAAATCTCTACCCGCCCTCCCATGGCCGCCTTGATCTTGGAGTAAAACAGCTTGTTCGCCAAGCGCCATTTGAGCGCCGCCGGCACGCGGCCCGCGAGCACCTCGTCGCGATGGGCTGAACCCACGCCGATGGCCCAAGCGTAGAGCTTGCGCTTGATCCCGCCATTGAACTTGGTCCGCACCTTGTTGTGCAGCTTCTCAAAGACGCGAGGCACGGCCACCAGGGAATGCGGCCCGACCTCCTGCAGGGCGGATAACAGCTCGTCAAGGGAAGAGCAGTAGGCGACGGTTACGCCGTGCAGGAAATTAACGTAGTCCACATGCCGGGCATAGACGTGCGACAGCGGCATGAAGGAGACGCTCACCTGCCCGCAGTGATAGGGGTACAAGTAAAACGAGTGCAGCAGGTTGCAGGCCAGGTTGCCGTGGGTCAGCATGGCGCCCTTGGGGGCGCCCGTGGTGCCGGAAGTGTAGATGATGGTAGCCAGCTCGTCGGGCCCGACCGCCAGCGCCCGCGCGTCGAAGGCCTCGTCGCGCTCGTCGCGCCCGTCGGGACCGCCGCGCATCAGGTCGTCCATGGCGGCAATGGTGACGCCCGCGTCACTTCCGGCAGAGGCCGTTGCGTCTGCCGGCGCCGGGGCATAGTCCATCAGCACGATTCTCTCGACCGCGCACTGCTCCTTGATGGCGATCAGCTTGCGCAGGTGATCGTGGCTGGAGACGAAGATCGCCCGCGCTCCCGAATCGCGCAGCAGGTGCAGGGTTTGCTCAGGGGTAAGAGTGGCATAGATGGGCGTAGTGGCCGCGCCCAGCAGCATGGTGGCAAAATCGGCGACCGCCCACTCGGGCCGGTTTTCGCTCAGAATGGCCACCCGGTCGCCCTTGCCAATTCCCCAGCTCTCCAGCGCGCGGGCCACTCCCAGCACGTTGCGGTAGAGTTCGCGAGAAGAGATCGGCGTCCACTTTGCAGGCTGGCGCTTGACCATCAGGGCGCAATCCAGGTTGCGCTCCACCAGGCTGTAGAACAACTCGTTGATCGTGTGGACGGTCATCGCGATTCCCCGGGCCAAGACCGTGGAACTCGGACTTGATTAATTCCTAAGATGCAATTCCCCAGCCAGAAGCTCAGATAGTTCGGCGGGAAATATCTCGTTCTAAAATGGGAAGCCGGATCAGAAGGCGGTGACGCCAGCAGACGCCGCATTCGCACCGGCTGGAATGCGGGCACGGGGGCAATGGGGCCTGGCTATGCGTCTTTGAATCAGGCACATATGGTTAAATTGCGGATTAAAGATTGCAGCTTGAAGATTGGAAGAAAGGGGCTGGAAGCTCTGTATAAAGCGGGATTTCTAGTACATCATACTGTGTATGAACCGGCATCGCCTGCCGGCCTCGAACCCGGGAGGCGATTGCGTATGATTGAGTGTGAGGCTTCGCCATGCTGGACCCTTCTTTCGCAGCGGCGCTGTTAGGCCAGGCTTCGCCGGAGCAGGTGCGCGTCTCGGTGGCGCGGCTGCTGCCCGCAAGCGCCACCGCCGCGGAGAAGGTCCGCGCCATTGAGGCTGCGCTGCGCAGCCCGCTGGGCCAGATGCTGCGCGGCGAGCTCGGCAGATGGATCGTCGAGCAGGTTGTGCCGGTGGAGGCGCTGGTTCCGAAGGAGTATTTGAATTGGCGTCCGCCGGTGCGCGACGCCATGCTGTTCGTTATTTCGCGCTTGTCCGATGCCCGCCTCGCTCCCAAAATCCTGGAGCAAATCGAGCTTCCCCTGAATACGCCCCCCGAGGCCCGCCTGTTGCGGCTGATTGCCAAGGTTCCGGGGCTGCAGAAGTTGGGGCAGGTGATAGCGCGCAATCGCTTTCTGAGTCCCTCGCTGCGCAAGGCGCTTTCCGAGCTGGAGAACGGCATTCACGACGTCCAGGCCGCGGAGATGTGCGCCATCGTCGAAGAGGAGCTGGGCGAGCGGATCAAAAAGTTCGACGTGCGCCTGGAGCCGGCCATCCTGTCGGAGGCCAGCGTCAGCGCCGTCGTGCGCTTCACCTGGCGCAATCCCCAGAGAGCAAGCGATGCTGTTGCGTTTGCTGGGGCGACTGGCGAACGCCAGCAGAGCGTATTCAAGGTGCTGAAGCCTTATATTCCCGCCTGCTTCTCTGAAGACATGGATATGCTGCAGGGACTGGCCGAATATTTCGGTTCCAAGTCGCACGAATACGGCATTGCCAAGGACGTGCTCACCGATACCTTTACCAAAGTCCGGCGGCTGTTGCAGCACGAGACGCATTTTCTGGGCGAGCAGAAGACCTTGCTCGAAGCCTTTCCCCTCTACCGTTCCATGCCCAGGGTTCGCGTACCCCGGGTGTTTCCGCGGCTTTGTACCGCTAAGGTTACGGCCATGAGCGAGGAGAGCGGGATCAAGGTGACCGAGGCGGTGGCTGACATGCCGGACTGGCGCCGCGCGCAGGTGGCCGAGCGGCTGATCGAAGCGCTGGTGGTCGTCCCTCTTTTTGCCGCGCAGAAAAGCGCGCTCTTCCATGCCGATCCTCATGCCGGCAATCTCTTCTATGATCAGCGCAAAGGGGACCTGATCATTCTGGATTGGGCGCTGACGGAGCGCTTGACGCGCGAGCAGCGGCGGCACATGGCGCTGCTGGTTTGCATGGCGGGGCTGCGCGATCGGGTAGGCGTCTGCAACCAGATCCAGGCCCTCGCCCAGGGGCCGGTCAGCCGCAATTCATGGCAGGCGCGGACCATTCGTGAGATCGCCGCCGCCTACCTGGACAAGCTGCCGTTGAAGCGGGTGCCGGGCGCGGTCGATGCCATGCGGCTGTTGCAGCAGACCGCCGGCCAGGGCATCCGCTTTCCGTCGTCGTTGATCATGCTGTCGAAGGTGCTGTTCACGCTGGATGGCGTGATCGGCGATATCCGCGCGACCGGGGTATCCATGGCCTACAGCGTCGCGCGCCATGCTCTGCAGAATTGGCTGACCAGCGGGACAGCGGCGGGACCATTGACGGCAAAGGATCTGCTCGCGGTGCAGTGCAGCGCGATGTTCTACGGCAGCCGCTTGTCGATCAGATTAGAGCAGGCATTGCTGGACCGCCTGCTATCTCGCGCCGCGCGGGCATAGCTGCACCAGAGCGTCCGGCCGCGGCTTAACGGCGGCCATCTCGCACCCCATTCCCAGTACGTGCTGGGGACCCCGGTGCCGCGCCGCTTCCCGAAGCCCCGTAGGGTGAGCGCCTTTGCCGTTGCCGGGTTCGAGGCGGCGATAATGACGGTGCGAATATGCCTCCGCCAGGCGATTGGCAATGATGGTGTAAACCGAGGAGTTAAAGACCAGCCCGATGTGCGTGCCCGGCACCTCGAAATCCACGCCGGGATCCCCGCTAATGCAATAGCGCCAGTCGGCGACGCCGTCGTCCCGCGTGTAGATGGCGGTGCGCAACACCGAAGGCGGCACCTCGCAGCGCAGGTGATTAAGGAAGTCGCAGGTGCAGTGGGAGGTGTAGCAGTCAGGCAAGACCTTGTCGCCCTGTTCCTTCAGGATGTATTTGCGAACCGCCTCGGCGGCGCGCAGAACAGTGCCATGCATGATAGTTCCACGGAACGGTGATGCCAGGGTGATGATGGAAGCAACGTCATTCGGCCTTTGACCGGCGACGGAGCGGGCGATAACGCCGCCCAGGCTGTGGCCGATGATATTAACCTTGCGCCCCGTCTCGTTCAGGGCGCGGTCGATGGTTATATTGAGCTGGTTCTTGATGAGCAGGTTTGGACACTGAATATTCAGCCCGATGCCGGAGCGGTAGGGGCGATAGCCGATGCGCTTGAGCCATGAATACAGCTGTATCAGGTAGCGGTCGGAGCCGAGAAACCCGGGGATGACGATGACAGCGGAATTGTCTCCGTGAGGTATGCCAAAGCCGTAGCAAACGGGAGAAGCATGCAGCAGAAGAAGCTCCATGCCGCACAAGGCTTCTTGCCAGATGGGGGTTTCAACTGCTGCCCGGTTTCGTAGAACGATTTTTTTTCGCAGAGCCATGGTGCGTCGTGTTCAGCCTCGCTTCTGTAGTTTCTTGCTTGGAACGACGCCACCCCTCTGTGGCAGGAAATTAATCAAATCGCAATGATATGGATGTACTCAGGCAGACCTTTCGTTGCTTAGGACAAGTGTCCAGTGGGCGGAGAAATTCGGCGGGGAGAATCGTGGCCGCTCGGGAAGCAGGCTGGCCGTAGTTTTGAAAGGGCGCGGCTTTAGCCGCGCCGTAATGGCCCTTTATTTTCAATATCCCGAGCGGGCTTCAGCCCGCGAGGGATCTGTTCTCGGGTGGATACGGAGACTTTTTCCGCAG
>JBEKQR010000094.1:0-12057 GCA_049519515.1 Candidatus Korobacteraceae bacterium | reverse complement strand
TGGTGGCCGCCGGCCGCTGCGGACGCGCTGTCAACATCAAGAAGGGCCAGTTCGTCTCCCCCTGGGACATGCGGCACGCGCTGGCCAAGGTGCGCGACTCGGGCAACGACCGCGTGTTCCTCACCGAACGCGGGACTGCCTTCGGCTACAACAACCTGGTGGTGGACATGCGCTCGCTGGCCATCATGCGCGAATTCGCGCCGGTCGTCTTCGACGCCACCCACTCGGTACAGTTGCCCTCGGCGCAGGCGGCAGGCGCGGCAGACGCGTCTGCCGTGACAACCTCCGGCGGGCAGCCGCAGTTCATTTCCGTGCTTTCGCGCGCTGCCGTGGCCGCCGGCGTTGACGGCATTTTCATGGAGGTGCACGACAATCCACGCCAGGCTAAATCCGACGGGGCCAACGCCTTGGACCTGAAGCTGCTGCGCCCCACCCTGGAACAACTGCTGCGCGTGCACGCGGCAGCTGCCATTTAAGATTGAAGATTGCAGATTTAAGATTGAAAAACCACGACGAATCGGCGTTAGTCTCTGTCCCACGCGGCGCGAGCAAATCTTAAATCTGCAATCTTCAATCTTAAATCCCGTCGGGGCACGACATTTATGCGCTACTTGGCGAAAACCGCTGCTGTTCTTCTGCTCTTGCTGGCCGTGGTCGCGGCCCAGCGGATAGATTGGAGCGCCAAGCTCTACGACCCTGATGCCAACGCCAAGTCCGAGATCGCCAAGGCAGTAAAGGAGGCCGGCGCGCGGCACAGGCGCGTGCTGCTGGTCTTTGGGGGCAATTGGTGTCCGGACTGCCACGTGCTCAACTATCGTTTTCACCAGGAACCGGCCAAATCGCTGGTCGAGAACAACTACATCGTCGTTCACGTGGATATTGGCGAAGGCGAAGGGAAATATGTCAAAAATACCGACCTGGCGGACAAGTATCGAATTCCGCTGAAGAAAGGCGTTCCCGCTGTGGCGGTGCTCTCCGAAAAGGGATACTTGCTCTACAGCCAGCAGAACGGCGAGTTCGAGGCCGCGCGCAGCCTGGACCCGCGGGAGATTGTCCGCTTCCTGGAGTTGTGGAAACCGCCAAAAAGAATTTAAGATTTCAGATTTTTGATTTCAGATTGAAAAACAAAAGCACGCCGCTTAACCACAGAGGACACGGAGGCAGTAGTAGCTTGAATGTATTTGAACCTGACCGGTTGAAACAAGCTTTAGTAAATCGAAAATCAAAAAACTTAAATGCTAGTGCTTCCAGCCCCAGCTATAGCCGGCGTAAAAGAGGTTGGAGTCCACGCCCGGGTTGCGCGAGGCGGAGTTGGCGTTGGAGATGTGGTGGAACTTGTAACCGAGGCTGATGGACTGGTTCTTTCGGACCCAGAGCTGCACGCCGGCTCCCCAGCTTACGGCAAAGTTGAACTGCGAAGAATTGCTGACCGGAACCTGGTCGGTGAAATACAGCGCGCCGACAGTGCCGTTGAGGTAAGGCTGGAGCAAATGCCGGCGGCGGAAATTGAGCTGCAAGCCGATGGGCGAGATTCCGCCTCCGTAGATGTTGCGGCGGGTGCCGGCCACGTCGGCGCCGGCGCCATTCTGCCGGGGCTGGCTGATGATCGCCACCGGCGCAAGCTCGACCATGTATTTGAACGCCAGGCTCTTCCCTGTCAGGAGCACGCGCGCGTACTGGATGTTCAGCTCGAAGAAAGGGCGGTTGGTCGTGGTTCCGATAGCAGTCGGATTGCTGGGCGAATAGCCGCCCCAGAAGCCCAGTTCGTTGGTGCCACGGTCGAGCGCCGATGGATCGGAGCCGGTTGCGGCCAGGCTCGGCAGCACCAGCGCGGCCAAGCAAACGAGTACGGCAAGCAGTTTATTCACGAGCGCTTTCATATATCCTGACCTGCCGTAAATGATTGTACCTGCTTTCCACCCCGGCAAGCCAAAAGCAGGCTTGCTGGGGACCCCGGTCTTTCCACCCCGGTCTGGAAGGGCCAAGCGCACCGGAAAGTTGTGCCCGCCTTAGATGGTCCCAAAGCAAGAGCTGATCTGGTACCATTCCTCTTTCCATGAATTCGCGAGGCGCCAACGTCGTTCGCACCGAGGCTGAGGCTCTGCGCCAACTGGCGGAGCGGATCGCCGGTCCCATGGCCGGCGCTTTCTGCCGGGCGGTGGAACTGCTTGCCGGCTGCGGCGGGCGGGTAGTGGTTACCGGCATGGGCAAGAGCGGGCTGATCGCGCGCAAGATCGCGGCCACGCTCAGCTCGACCGGAACGCCTTCGCTTTACCTGCACCCGGCCGAGGCGCGGCACGGCGATCTGGGGATGCTGGTGCGCGGCGACGCCGTCATCGCCCTTTCCGCCAGCGGCGAAACCGGGGAGATCCTGGAGCTGTTGCCGACTATCAAGCGGCTGGGCATCGCGCTCATCAGCTTCACCTGCGACGCCCTTTATCCGCCCGGCGGCGCCCCGAGCTCGCTCGCCCAGGCCGCCAATATTGCCCTCGATTGCTCGGTCGCCAAGGAAGCCTGCTCGTTGGGACTGGCGCCCACCAGCTCCACTACCGCCATGCTGGCGCTGGGCGACGCCATTGCCGTGGCGCTCTCGGAAAAGCGCGGATTCAAGGAAGGGGATTTCGCCGATTTGCATCCCGGAGGCAAGATCGGCAAGAAGCTCACGCGCGTGGCCGCCCTGATGCACACCGGCGATGCGGTTCCGCGGGTCGCTCCCGCCACCCGCATGGCGGACGTGATCTTCGAGATGTCCAGCAAGAAGCTCGGGATGACGACCGTCGTCGAGAACGGGGTTCTGGCCGGAGTGATCAGCGATGGCGACCTGCGCCGCCTGCTCCAGAGCCGGGGCAAGGACATTCTCGACCTGGCGGCGGGCGAGTGCATGACCCGGACGCCCAAGACCATTTCCGCGCACGAGCTGGCCACCGCCGCCCTCGAGATCATGGAGCAGAAAAAGATAACTTCCCTGGTGGTGGTGGATTCCGCGGGCAGGGTGGAAGGCGTGCTGCACCTGCACGATCTCTGGGGCACGCAGATGGTGTGAAGCGCGCAACTGCGCAGGCAGGCGAATTCATGAACTTTGAGCCGCAACAAGACATACGCATTATCAACGGCGACGACTATCGCGAAGGTTACGCCAACAGCGTTCAGGTGCGGGTGAACGTCTGGGACTTCTTTATGATCTTCGGCACCCTGCAGCCCGCCGCAGATCACGTTGAGGTGCGCAACTTCCAGGGCATCTATCTCAGCCCGCAGCAGGCCAAGGCGCTGGCCTCCATGCTGCAGCAGAACGTGGCCAATTACGAGCAGACCTTCGGCGACATCAAGATCGATCCGAAGATGACCGGCCAGGTTCATTAGCGGCACTATGGAACATCGGCAGCAAGGAGCCGCCGGGGGGTGGGTTCGGGGAATTCTCGGCTTCGCCCTGATCTTCGGCGCCATTTTTCTGCTGCACGCGCCGCTGCTGCGGCTGCCATATTTCGGCGACGAAGCCGGCTACTTTGTGCCCGCTGCCCGCGATCTTCTGCTTAGCGGCAGCCTGATCCCCAAGACGACCCTTTCCAACGCCCATCCGCCGCTGGTAATGCTCTGGCTGGCCGCCTGGTGGAAGCTCGCCGGCTATGCGCCGGCCGTGACCCGTACCGCCATGCTGGCGCTGGCCGCCTTCGGACTGCTTGGCGCCTATCGCCTCGCGGAGCACGCGGCAAGCCGCCAAGTCGCGGTAGCGTCCGTCGTCTTGACCGCGCTCTACCCTGTATTGTTTGCCCAAAGTTCGCTGGCGCAACTGGATATCGCGGCCTTCGCCTTTACCATCTGGGCGGTGTTTTTTTACGTTACGGGAAAGCGAGCCGCCTCGATCGGCTTTTCGGCCCTGGCAACACTGGGCAAAGAGACTGCTTTCGTAGTGCCGCTGGCGCTCTGCTGCTGGGAGCTGCTGTGCCATATCGAGAGCCGCTCCAGTCCGGCCCCGGCAAACGTAAAAACGGCGCTCGCGGGGAACCCTGGGGCTACGTGGGCTCCGTTACCCCAGGTTAGCTCCGAACAGCGCGGCGCGGAACCTGATGGGGCACCCGGCCCCACTTCCACCCCAGCACGCCAACACCGGGCGCGCTGGGGACCCCGGCACGCCGCTCTAGCGCAACTGCTGGCCGCGGTTCCGCTGGCCGCCTGGTACGGGTTTCACGTTTTACGCACCGGGAGGGTCTTCGGCGAGGAATTTCTTCTCTACAACCTCTCCGGCACGATCAGTCCCGCGCGAATTCCGCTGGCCCTGATCGAGCGCCTGTGGCATGCCGCAGGCTACATGAATCTCTTCATGCTAACGGCTGCGGCGCTGCTGGCCTGGCGGCTGCCGTCTCTTGTCCCTCCGCAAACGCAGCATAAGCGTTTGCCGGGGACCCCCGAGCTGGCCGGGGACGGGTCCGAGCCTGCCAAGCCGCGCAGCTCCATCGACCGGCGGGTGCAGGCGATTTTTCTGCTGCTGATCGCCGCCTATGTGCTGATGCTGTCCGTGCTGGGCGGCGCGCTGCTGGCGCGCTACATGATTCCGGTGATTCCCCTGGTCATCGTGCTGGCGGTGGCCGAACTTCGCCGCGCGCTGTCGCTCTGGTGGCTGTGGTGCGGGGTGTGCGCCGCGGGCTTTGTGGTGGCGTTGCTGGTCACTTCTCCGTGGCGGATCGCGCCCGAAGACAATCTCACCTACGCCAGCTACGTGCGCCTGCATCAGCAGGCCGCGGCTTATCTGGAGCGGCACTACGCCGGCGAGCGCATTCTGACTGCCTGGCCCGCTTCCGACGAACTGAACCGCCCGTTTCTCGGCTATGTCTCAAGTCCGCTGACCGTGGTCCGCATCGACGATTTCAGCGGGGAGAGCGTGCTGCGGGCGGCGCCTCAGCGGCAGGCATTCGATGTCGTTTTCGTCTTTTCCACCAAGTACGATCCGGCCGCCAACCCCATGTCTCGCCTGGGATGGTGGAACCGCTTGCAGGCGCGCTACTTCGACTACCACCGCGACCTTTCGCCGGCGCTGGTCGCCTCCATGCTGCGCGGCAGGATCGTCTGGCAGCGCTCGCAGGGGGCGGAGTGGGCGGCCATCATCGAACTGGACGCGATCCGCAACGCCAAAGCGAAAAACCCCACCCTAGCAAAAGAGGCTGGGGTGGGGCACCAATCTGAAATCTGAAATTATCCAGAGCTTGTTTCATAAATCAATTTCAGAATGAACGGGCCATCCCCTCAGGGGCTAAAGCCCGCATTTTAGCTGGCTATGAACGGCATGGCTGAAGCCATGCCCTTTCAAAGCACCATTTATGAAACACGCTCTAAAATCAAAAATCTGAAATCTAAAATCAAAAATTACTTGATGTCCTTCATGGCCAGCAGCGTTCCGTAGTCCTGGCCGTTGGGCGCGACTGCCCGCACCACGATGCCGCTGAAGCCTTCGCGCAGCTCGGGATATTTCGCCACCAGGCCGCGCATCACCGCCGTGTTGTCCGCAAAAGTCTGGGCCGTGTTGGAGATGTCGGGGGACTCGTATTTGACCACCAGGTCCAGTTGATCGCTGACCACCACCGGAAATGCCGCCGTCAGCTTGAAGTTGCGTCCGGCCAGATCAGCCGCCACCGGCGCATTGGTCGGCAGATCGGCGGGCCGCGCCCGTTCGGCTTCTTCATAGAGCTTATCGAGCTTGAGGGTGCTCATGAACGGCACCGCCGCCGCCATCTCGCGCGCCTGCCAGAAATAGAACCAGGCGTTGCGAAACTGCCCTTTCTGCTTGAACTCGCGCGCTTTCTGGGCGTACCAGTCGCTGTCGTGTCCGGCGATCTGTGCCGGCTTGGCGTAGTAGCCGGCGAGCTTCCAGGCGGCGCCCATCTGCTGCAAGACCAGCGACAGCATATAGGGCACCTTGGGCCCGCTGATGTCCATGATGACCAATGCATAGCGGCCCGGTTCCAGGTTGGGGAGAACGAAGCCGGCGCTGTTGACGGTGTTGCCGTTGGCGCCAAAGACGCCGCAGAAGAACTCGGCGCGCGCGTTGGGCGCGGGCCCCGGCTGCTCCAGCAGGTAGGTCTTGCGAATGACAGCCGTTCCGTTCAGTCCCTGCTGATTGTCCAGGACCGCCTGCTCGATGCCGGCGAAGCTGCCGGCGACGCTCGGGATGGAGGCGGCACGCAGTCCGGCCGCGTCGCCGCGCGCCGACATCTGCTGGAAATTCCTTGCCGTGTCTTCAATGGCGGCGCGCGTTGCCGGGTCGATTTCTCCGGCTTCCAGGCACGTCTCCGCCACTACTGGCGCCGCCAGGAGCAGCAGCGCCGCCACCAGCCGCCATGCGCTGCCGCGAAAGGCAGACAAACTGAAAGGGGTAAGATTCATGAGATCACCTCGCGCGCTCTGCAGCCCCGAAGGTTCTGTCGCGTAGCCTAAATTCGTGAGATGCTCACCGGCGGCCTCAAAGATGCAAAAGGCAGGGAGTAGGGGATAGGGAATAGGGGTTAGCGGGCCCGGTAAGAAGGCGGTCCTTCGGTCCGCGCCGCCGCCGTTAAGACCTGATCAGTTGCCTTTTGATGCTAACCCCTAATCCCTAACCCCTATTCCCTATTCTCAATCCAGCTTATGCAACTCACGGAGGCCGCGAGCCATTTCGATGATCTGTATGCCGTAGCCGTCCGGATCGCGCAGCAAGGCCCAGCGCCCGAAGGGCTCGGGGCGAGGTTCAATCCCGAAGTGCCCGCCCCGGCGCTTCAGTTCAGAGACGGCTTTCATGATGTCATCGACGTAAATCCCGAAGGTGCAGCCGGAGGTCGGGCTGACCTTGACCTCTTCTCCCTCCGGGTGCAGGCCGATCAGTATGGTGCCAGCATCGAACTGGCTCCAGTTGTTCTGGTGGAACAACAGATTGAGGCCAAGCACGTCGCGGTAGAAGGCTACGCTGCGCTCCATCTCTTTGACGACAATCATGATGAGCCCGAGCTTGCCAATTTTCATTGAAAACTCCCCTGATAAGGTCTGATCCCAGCGATTATGCGGTTACACCATGCTGATGTAGCACCTGCGCCAACGAACCTTGCGAAACCCTTGGGACACATTGGATTAGAACTGCCCTAGGGGGCTGCTTGTTTTTCCGCCGCCAGTTGCCGCAGGTGTTCGCCGCGCACCTCTTGGGCGGTAAACAGGCTAATAAACGGGGCCGGCGAGGCGGCCTGTTCGACAGCGGGACGGCCGTTGGCGTCCTCCCGCTCGACCAGGCAGATGACGCCCTCGATCCGGAAGCCGCAAGCGCGCGCCGCCCCGATGGCCGCGATGGTGGAAGCCCCCGTGGTGCATACGTCTTCCACGATGACCGCGCGCGCGCCAGGCTCGCGATAGCCCTCTACTCGCTGCTCCATGCCGTGCGCCTTCTCCGCCTTGCGCACCAGAAAACCATGTATGAGCCCGTGGCCGGCGGCGCCGGGCCCGGCTGCGGCAGATGCTCCGGCCGCCTCGGCGCGGCGCAGCCTCTCCTGGGCCGAGAGCATGGCCACGGCCGCCACGATGGGGTCGGCGCCCAGGGTCATACCGCCGATGGCGCGCGGATTCCAGCCCCGCCGCCTGATTTCATCCAGCACCACCCGGGCGGTGAGGCGGGCGCCTTCGGCGTGCAGCGTCGTCAGGCGGCAGTCCAGGTAATAGTCGGTGGTGCCGCCGGCGGAGAGTTTGAAGTGGCCGAGCTTGAACGACAAGGATGCAATCAGGCTTAGCAACTGCTGGCGTGGGTTATCCATGGCAAACAGGGATTAGTGGTTAGGGATTAGGGGTTAGATCAGGAAAATACTAGAGACTATTTCATACCCCCAACATGAGTAGAAAAACCAATTCCCTAAAAACCAATTCCCTCAGGGGCTAAAGCCCGCGTTCTTGTTCGCTCCTGACGGCATGGCTAAAGCCATGCCCTTTCAAGGAATCAATTCCTATTCCCTAACCCCTAATCCCTATTCCTACTCCCTAACTCAAGAAAGATACACCAACTGCCGCCCAACCCGGAAATCGCAGGCTCTCCGTGTCCAGCTACTGCGTCAGGGACTTGAAATTGGTGAAGCCGGCGGTGCCCGCGTAGAGCAGGGCAAACAGGGCCAGGTTGTAACCACTGTGAACCAGCACCGAGGCTGCCAGAGAATCCGCCATGGCCCTTATCAGCGTGAGCACCACCCCGACCACAAACAGGACGCTCACCGCAGCCCACGCGTGTCCCAGTTGGGAGGCGTGAATGACGGCAAACAACGCCGACGTCAGCACCACGGCCAGCAGCATTCCCAGGCGCTGCCGCAGCACCGGAAACAGCAGCCCGCGAAAGAAAAGCTCCTCGCAGAAGGGCGCCACCAGGATGCCGAAGCCGGCCATCAGCCACGCCGCCAGCGGCGAGCGAAAGTACTGCTCGATGGGCAGCTGCCTGGGAATGGGCAGCCTGGAGGAAAGGATCTGGACCACCATGGCCAAAACCATGCCGCCGATGAGGAACCGCAGCCAGTGTTGAGGAAGACGCCAGCGCACCGCCGGAAAAAAGCGGAGGCGGTAGTGCCGGCGAATCATGCGCGCGATAAACCAGACCGTCAGCAGGTAAGCCACGGCCTGCGCCGGAACCACAACCCGCGGATCGGAGGCCACTTCCAGCAGCTCAACCCCGTGCTCCGCCGCCACCATGCTGGCGATCAGCACGGCCGCGGTATCTATAAAGAAGATCGCGAGAAGCAGCACCACCATAACCCGCAGCAGATCGGCCACGCCCCACGCCGGAAAGGGCGCGGGCGATTCCGGGGGAATGTGCTCTACCGGGCCAGAGCCGGCTTCCGGCTCCGCTCCTTGGCTGCTGTCGAAAGGTTCCTGGGGCAACGTCACCGATATATTGTAGAAGAGACGGCGTTTTGCGTGCCACGCAATGATGCCGCAGGCAGTTATCGAGCGGGATGCGCCAGGCCCCCGCACTGTGCCACGGCGCGCTCGCGGAAGTAGTCGAGCGAGAGCCGCAATCCGGTTTCGAGGCCGATCTTCGGCTCCCAGCCGAGCAACTGCCTGGCCTTGGTGATGTCGGGGCAGCGCTGCTTGGGATCGTCCTGCGGCAGGGGCTCAAAGCGGATGCGCGATGGCGACCCGGTAATCTTGAGCACCAGCTTGGCGCATTCCAGCACGGTGAATTCCGCCGGATTGCCGATGTTTACCGGCAGATGCTCCTCGGCGCCGGCCAGGCGCAGGATGCCGTCGATTTCGTCGCTGACGTAGCAGAAGCTGCGGGTCTGGCTGCCGTCGCCGTAGACCGTCAACGGCTCGCCCCGCAGGGCCTGCATCAGCAGATTGGAGATCACGCGGCCATCATCGGCTTGCAGCCTGGGACCATAGGTGTTGAAGATGCGAACGATGCGCGTATTCAGCCGGTGATAACGGTGGTAGGCCATGGTAAGCGCTTCGGCGAAGCGCTTGGACTCGTCGTAAACCGAGCGCGGGCCCACCGGGTTGACGTTTCCCCAATAAGACTCCGTCTGGGGATGAACCAGCGGGTCGCCATAGCACTCCGAAGTCGAGGCCAGCAGGAATCCGGCGCCATATTTCCGCGCCAACTCAAGCGAGTTCAACGCGCCCTGCGAGCCGGTAAGCAGGGTCTCGATGCCATGCTTCAGGTAATGGACGGGACTGGCCGGAGAAGCGAATTCGTACAGGAAATCGATGCGCCCGAAGTCAAAGGGCTGGCAAATGTCATGGCGGACGAAGTCGAAGCGCGGCTCACGCTCCAGATGGCTCAGGTTCTCCGGGCTGCCGGTAATCAGATTATCGACGCCGAGGACCGAGTGGCCCTCGCCCAGCAGCGCGTCGCACAGGTGCGAGCCCAAGAACCCCGCCGCCCCGGTTACCAGTACGTGCATCCAGCGCCCTTTCTACGTGCTTTCCGCGTGCCCCACATCTGCCGCAGTTAGCAGATGTGGGTTATACACCATTCTTGGAACCAGCTCTACTTTTCCTGAGATGCTAACCGATGGCCGCCCGTTTCTCGCGTATTTGAAGGGGCGCGGCTTTGCGGGGTCCCCAGCAAGTCCGCACTTGACTTGCTGGGGTGCCTTGAGCCGCGCCGTAAGACGCCGTTCACCAATATTCCGAGCGGGCTTCAGCCCGCGAGGGATCTGCTTGTTTAAGGCCGAAGGAGCTTTTTCCGAAGCTGTCAGCGACGGACCCCTGACAAGGAACAATTCCCTCAGGGGCTAAAGCCCGCATTTTTGCTGTTTTTCGACGGCATGGCTAAACAGGCTGCGGAAAAAACCTCTGCGAGAGGCAATAACCAACCTCCCTCGCGGGCTGAAGCCCGCTCGGGATATTGAAAATAAAGGCCGTTACGGCGCGGCTGAAGCCGCGCCCTTTCAAAAATGATGGAGCATTCGAGTTTTTCCGCAGCCTGTAAAGCCGCGCCCTTTCAAAACAATCGCCAGCTGACGTTTTTCAGCAGCCTGTAAAGCCATGCCCCTTCAAAGATCCGCCATGAAGCAGGGCTCTACGTGACTGGAGCCGGATTGAACAAAGCGGGAATATGGTGAAGGCCCCAGTGATCGGCCCAGGTTTGCTTGCGCCCGCTGGCCACATCGAGAATCAAGCGGAAGATCTCCTGTCCGACCGATTCGATGCTCGCTCCACCGGTCGTAATGCGGCCGGCGTCAACGTCGATGAGGTCCTTCCAGCGCTCCGCCAGCGCCGTGCGCGAGGCGACTTTGATTACCGGAACCATGGCCAGGCCGTAGGGCGTTCCCTCGCCAGTGGTAAAGACGTGCATGTTCATGCCGGCGGCGGTCTGCAGGGTTCCGCAGATGAAATCGGCGGCGGGAGTGGCGACAAATACCAGGCCCTTGCTGGTGACGCGTTCTCCCGGACCGGCGACCGCCATGAGCGCGGTCGTGCCCGCCTTGGCCACCGAGCCCAGCGCCTTCTCGACCACATTGGCCAGCCCGCCGCGCTTGTTGCCGGGGGCCGGATTGGCGCTGCGGTCCACGCCTCCCAGACGCAGGTACTCGTCGTACCAGGCCATCTCGCGGGTAAAGGCGCGCGCCACCCCGGCGTCCTTGGCGCGGCGCGTGACCAGATGAACGGCGTCGCGAACCTCGGTCACCTCGGAGAACATGACCGTCGCCCCGGCCCGCACCAGCAGGTCGGCGGCATAACCGACCGCTGGGTTGGCGGTTACGCCGGAGAAGGCATCGCTACCGCCGCACTGCAATCCGACACTGAGATCGGAGGCCGGACAGGTTACGCGCTGGCGGCGGTTGAGCCTCTGCAGGCGCGTCTCGGCCAGGCGCATGATGGCCCCAATCATGTCGCCGAATGAGCGATGCTCTTCATCCTGCAGCCGCACAATCCAGGGCTCATCGCGCAAAACGGGCAGGGCTTCTTCGGTGAAAAGAACCGATGGCTGCAGTTTTTCGCAGCCCAGGCTGACGGCCAGCACCTCGCCGCCAAGGTTCGGATTGCGGCTGATATTGCGCAGCGTGCGAATGGGAATGTACGCCGCCGGAGCGGCAATCGCCACCCCGCAGCCGTACGGGTGGGTGATGGCCACAACGTCATCGACCCCGGGATAACGCGGCAGGATCTCCGCCTTGATGCGGCGCACGGCGTAGTCCACCGTAGGCGCAGCGCACTGAACGGTTGTCATGATGCCCAGAATGTTTCTGGTTCCGACACTGCCATCCGGGTTGCGGTAGCCTTCGAAGGTAAAGCCCTCCAGGGCGGGCAAGGGAACTGGGGTTTCCGTGGCCATAGGAACCTGGTCTAGCTCCGGAGCGGGCGGAAGTGTAACGCAGTCCTCCCGCACCCAGGCGCCCCTGGAAATGGCGCGGCTGGCGTAGCCGATCACTTCGCCGTAGCGCACAATCGGCTCGCCTTCGGCCAGATCACAGAAAGCAACCTTGTTGGCTTGGGGAATGGCTTCGAGCGCCGTCAGGCCGCAGGCGAACGTCGCGCCTTGAGGCACGCCGCCGGCGTTGGCAATGACAGCAACGTTGTCGCGAGGGTGTACACGCACATAAGCAGGCTGCATATAGGTTC
>JBEKQR010000093.1:0-12069 GCA_049519515.1 Candidatus Korobacteraceae bacterium | reverse complement strand
ATCGATGGAGGTACTCCGTTCGCGGGGCCGGCGCCTTGGACTAATACAGCAACGGCTTGGCAAACAGATGGCCGCCAAGGCGCCACATGCGCAACCTGAACGGGCTGTGGCTGCTGCTGCCAGCAAGCGCATTTGACGGTCAAACTATTCCCTATTCCTAATTTCCTATTCCTATTCTCTATTCCCTATTCCCTGATCCCTAATCCCTGGCTCCCGGGCGCGGGCGACGCCGGCGCCTGGTTTGATGTATAAATGAGATTGTTATGGCCTACCGTCTTCTCCCCAGACTGCTCCTCCTGCTCGTGCTTGCTTCCTCCCTGGCCGCCTTCGCCGACGAACGCGGTGAAGGGCCGCTGGTTCCCGACCAGCCCAAAGGAATCAGCGTCGACGAGCTCGTGCAGAAGTTCGCCGCCAAGGAGAAGGAGTTCAAGGAGGCGCGCGAACATTACACCTGGCGCCAGAGCGTGAAAGTGGAAACCCTGGACGGCAAGGTGGTTGACGGAGAATATCAGTCGGTGGTCGACATCCTGTTCGATGACCGCGGGCGGCGCATCGAGCAGGTGGTGTACGCACCGCAGTCGACGCTGCAGCGCATCGACATGACACGCGAGGACTTCGAGGACATCGAGAAGCGGCTGCCCTTCGTGCTGACCAGCGACGAAATTTCGCAGTACGAGATAAAATATCTCGGCCAGCAGAAAGAAGACGAACTGAACACCTACGTCTTCGATGTCCGCCCCAAGCAGATTGAGCGCAATCACCGCTATTTCGAAGGGCGCATTTGGGTCGACGATCACGACTTCCAGATCGTCAGGGCCTATGGCAAGAACGTTCCTGACATCATCAAGAAGGGCGGAGCAGGAGAGAACCTCTTCCCCAAGTTCGACACTTGGCGCCAACAGGTAGACGGCCGCTACTGGTTTCCGACTTATACCCGGGTGGATGATACCCTGCACTTCTCCACTGGCGATGTCCACGTGCGCCAGATCGTGAAGTACACCAACTACAAGCGCTTCGGCGCGCAAACGCGAATCACTTACGGGGGCAAGGAGCTGCCGCAGGATGAGAAGGCCCCCGACACCAAGGACAAACCACAAGAGCAGCCCAAGCCGTGAGGTTGCGTAAAATTTCCGACCCGCGGTAAATGCAGATCCCTCGGCTCGGCCGCAACAACGGCGGCCTCACTTGATGACATCTCTCTGATCAAGAAAGTAGACCAGGTGGGTTATTGAACCAACTGCATTGCAACCCACCTTAGCTCCGCTACGACCACCCCACCAGATGCAACGACGGCATCTGGCGGGGACCCCGGTGCTCCGCGAAGGTAGGGCACCCGCTTCATTTAATTTGAAATCTACGTCAAATCTGAAATCAAAAATCTTAAAATCTGAAATGTTCTAGCTGGCGCGGGCCAGCGAGCGTTCCGCCGCCTGCTGGATAAAGCGCTTCATCACGTTGGCCCACATCACTTTCTTGCGCAGGGCGCTCTCTTTGCCGTTGCGTCCCTGGACCAGCATGGTCAGAAGGGCCTTCATGCGCAGCACGCGCAGCAACTGCTGTTCGCCGGCGGAAGCTCCGTAGGCCTCCAGGAAGCTCTCCTGCACCTCGGCGGTGATGGCGCGGTCGCAGAACGGATATTTTTCCAGGGCCTCGACCGAAGCCAGGAACTGGGCCACGTCGTGGAAGGAGCATCCGCGCCGCGTCATTTTGCCGAACTCGCAGAAGCCCACCCCGCTTTCGCCGACGATGGCGTTCAGGGGCGTGAAGTCGTTCAACACCGCCGACGAGGGCAGCGCCTTGCGCGAGCGCGCCAGGATGGTCTTGGCTCCGTTCAGGATGTTGCGGATCGAGAGATCGTCCAGCCCTTCGCCTTTGCAGCCGGCGCAGAGTTTTTCCAGCTCGCAGAGCAGCGCGGCGGCATCGAAGGGCTCGGGCATGTCGGCGGTCGCCTTGTGGAAGCGGCGCAGCCACTCGCCGGCGCTGCGGGCGGCAAAGCCCAGCGTGCCCCGGTCGGCGTAGCCGGGCAGCAAGGCCGCTTTCATGACAATGGACTGCAGCGGAGTTCCGGGAAGCTTCTCGGTGACGATGGCCCCGGCTTCGGAAAAGTCTCCCAAAGGACGCGGGACCCCGGAGAGCTTCTTCCTCACGCAGATTTCATGGACCAGGCGCAGGTTTTTCAGCTCCTGCGCCGCCATGCTCCTGGGTGACTGCAGGCCGTGCCGGTTGCCGCGAAAGACCTTCGCCGCCAGCCGTTCGCTGGCGCCGGCAAAGTCCATCACCACGTCGTAGATGTAGTGGTCGTTCTTGGGAGTGTGTCCCACCACGCGAATGTTGCGCAGCTCGCCGTGCTGCGGGTACCAGCTTGCCCCGCAACTCCGCAGCGCACTGACGATCTGCTCCAATGTGTTTTCGGACATCTACGCTCCAGAGCCTGCCGGGCTTTCACGCCAAGTTTCCATTACAAAAAGAGCGTCCCCGGCGCATGCTTTGCCACCCCAGTAAACGCAACTGCGGCGTTTGCCGGGGGCCCCGGGGGACAGGGCGTCGAACCAGGCGCGGTGCTTTTACTTTCGCGGCCAATGCCGGGGTTTCCGGCAACAAAGTAAGCGATTGGCGACCAGGAACTGGCAACAGTAGAACTGAGTTGGTGAGACGCTTCCGCAGTCCCGGCAGCATGGCGGCGCCAGCTTCCGGCGCCCGCTACTTGTCAGTAAATGTGATGCTGGAAATTGTCTACTAGTTAGCTAATTACACTTCAGTGACTAATTTGGAGCAATTATGCAGGTTTCTGTATCGGGATGGAAGCCCAGGACTTGTTGAAGCGCCGGGCTTTATTGGTGGAGGAAGCCTGCTGATCAAACAAACGTCGCGGCTACACGGCTGCCGCTGGAAGCAACTTCAGTAGAAGAGGTACTTTCGCCATTTGGCGTCGCTGCGGCCCATCATGCGCATGAGGTGGCGGCTGGTGTGCAGGTTGAAGGTGCGCGGTTCGCGCATCAGCGTCATCCCGCACTCCTGCAGCAAGTGGTTCCCTTTCTTGTGATTGCAGGAATGACAGCAGGCGACAAGGTTTTCCCAGGTCGATTGCCCGCCGCGCGAGCGGGGAACGATGTGGTCCAGGGTGAGCTCGCTGGAGGGCAACACTTCGCCGCAGTATTGGCACGAATTGCGATCGCGCAGCAGAATGTTCTTGCGTGACAGGGCGCGCGTCTGGTGGGGAATGCGGCGATATTCGAGCAGCCGGATCACCGAGGGCACCCGTATCGCCAGCCGGGCGGAGTGCAGGAAATGGCCGTTGACCTCCTCGGTCATGGCCAGGCCCTTCAGCACCAGCACGATCGCCCGCCGCGCGGCGCAGATGTTGATGGGCTCGTAGGAAGCGTTCAGCACCAGCACCGGCGTGTGCATGGGCGTATACGGCGCCTCGGTCACGACCGCTTCGGCGAGTTCACGTCCCGACCTGTGATGTTCCCCTTTGCTCGGCATATCCAGGTCACTCCGTCCCAGCAAACGCAACAACAGCGTTTGCCGGGGGCCCCGCTACTCCACCCCAGCAAACGCAACAACGGCGTTTGCCGGGGGCCCCGCTAGCAGGAGTTCGCGTCCATAAGCGCGACGTCTGCTGCTGCCTCCTCCCGGTAAGATGCAACCAACAAACCCTCTCTAACTGAACGCGCGACGGTGACCACGCAGACCGTCTTCGCCCTGGCGGCGAGCAGCACCCTGGCGCACTCGGAAACGGTTGCGCCGGTGGTCATGACATCGTCGATGAGCAGCACTTGGCGGCCGGCAACGCGTTCCCTGGCGGCGCTGAAGGCGCCGCGAATGTTCTCCCGCCGCTGCTCGCGGCTCATGCCCACCTGCGACTCGGTGGCCCGGCGGCGCAGCAGGACGGTGGTGTCCAACTTCAGCTTGCGTCTGCTCACCCGGCCCAGCTCGCGCAACGCAGCCTGGGCAATCAGCTCTGCCTGGTTGAATCCGCGCTCGCGAAACTTGCCGGAATGCAGCGGCACCGGCAGCACGAGAACAGATTCGGAGTTGCCGAGCGCCGGCGACGCCAGCAGCGGTTCCGCCGCCTGGACCAGCAAACGGCCCAGCACGCCGGAGGCGCTGCGCACCTGGTGATACTTGAGCAGATGAATCAGTTCGCGCAGCTCGTCGACGTAAGCGCCGTAGCTGGTGGCGCGGGCGAAGGCCGGAGGCTCATGCTCGCAGGCGGCGCACACCGCATGGCTATGGCTAATGAACGGCAGCGAAGCCGGCGGCAAGCGATCGCCGCAAACCTGGCAGCGCAGGCCAATAATAGGAGTGATTTTCGCCAGGCATTCGTCGCACACCGGAAGGCGCGAGAGATTGGCTAGAGGAACGCGGCACAGACGGCACTCGGAGGGAAACAGGGCCGCAAACATGCTGCCCAAGGCGGCGCCTACGAATTTTGCCACACCAGACCACCTGCCTGATGGACGCATGCGGGCGGCCCGAGATATGTCCCCGCTACTGCTGAAGACGCGCCTCCTTGTCCAGAAAAACTGGACCCAGCCCGAAATCCGTACCCGCTGGAACCTCACAGTATACCTGTTCAGGCGCAAAAACCGCAATAAACAAGCACTGATTGTAAACGTATGATTACATGCGCCGAGAGGATTTCAGATTTTTGATTGTTGATTTCTGATTTGACGATTCCTCGCACTGCCGGTTGGCTGGCGCACTCCTGTCGGAGTCGCTCCGTCGCAAACGTAGCGCCGGTCCCGCAGTGCGGGACCAGCGCTACAATTTCCAGCCATGATTATTTATCGTGCCGTCCTTCGCTCTGCCAGCAGCTTGGTGCAGGCGTAGACGGCGCGCGTGTGCGGCATCTTGACGTCCAGGCGCTCGGCCAACTCGAGCACCGCGCCCACGATGGCTTCTAACTCCAGCGGGCGGCCGGCTTCCAGGTCTTGCAGCATAGAGGTTTTATGTTCGCCGACCTTGGCCGCGCCGGCCATTCTCTGCTCGATGGTGATTGGCAGCTCCAGTCCCAGGCGCAAACCCACCGCTTCGGTCTCCTGCATGATGTTGCGGATCAGCGCTGAAGTTTCAGGATCGCGCAGCATCTGGGCCAGGGTGGCGCCGGTCAGCGCGCTGATGGGATTGAAGGCAATGTTGCCCAGAATCTTGACCCAAATTTCCTGACGGATATGCGTGCTGATGGGGCAGCGAAAGCCGGCGGCGATCAGCGCCTCGGCAATGCTGTGGCAACGTTCGGAGCGAGTGCCGTCCGGCTCACCCAGCGAGATGCGGTTTCCCTCGGTATGCCGGACCACTCCCGGCGCGGTGATCTCGGTAGCGAAATAGATCAGCGAGCCCACCACGCGATGCGGCTCGATGGCGGCGGAAATTGCTCCGCCAGGATCGACGCGCTCCAGCCGCATTCCCTGGCATGGCCCGCCCCAACCTTCCGCCCCGGCAACGCAATTACGGCGTTGCTGGGGGCCCTGGAAAAACCACCACGGCACGCCGTTCTGGGTGCTGACGACCGCTGTCTGCTCGCCCAGCACTGGCCGCAGTTGCGGCGCCAGGGCCGGAAGGCTGTGCGCCTTCACCGTAAGCAGGACCACATCCACCGGCCCCACTTCCTGCAAGTTGCCGGAGACCTTGGGCCTGGCCTCGAAGTCGCCCTCGCGGCTCTCGACGCGGACACCGCGCTCCTGCATGGCGCGCAAATGCGGGCCGCGCGCGAACAGCGTCACGTCCAACCCCGCCCGCGCCATGCGCGCGCCCAGGTAAGCGCCGATGGCGCCGGCGCCGGCGATAAGGAACTTCATGCGGCCTTGCCCAGGATGGCCTCGGCCACGGCGCTGCGCTGGATCTTTCCGGTTGCCGTGCGCGGGATGCTCTCCACGATGTGCAACTTCTTCGGACACTCGAAGGCGGCCAGGTGCTGGCGGCAGTGGCGCAGCAGGACCGCCTCACTCTCCTGCTGGCGCAAGACCACCGCTGCCGCCACTTCCTCGCCCAACACCGGATGCGGAAAGCCAAAGGTGACCGCCTCGGCGACCGCGGGATGCCGCAGCAGCACCTCGTCAATGTGGAGTGGCGGAATCTTCTCGCCTGCGCGGTTGATCATCTCCTTGATCCGGCCAGTGAGAAACAGGTAGCCGTCCTCATCGAGAAAGCCTTCGTCCCCGGTGCGAAACCAGCCGTCGGAAAATGCGCCGGCATTGGCATTGCCCTCGTAACCGCGAAAGACGTTCGGCCCCTTAATGACCACTTCGCCGCATTCTCCGCTGGCGCGATGTTCGCCTTCTTCGTCCATGATGCTGATGCGAACAGCGCCGGTGGCCATCCCAACCGAGCCCGCTTTGTGCGGCTTGGGCGGCAAAGGGTTGGAGGCCATCTGGTGCGCCGCCTCGGTCATTCCGTAGGCCTCGAGCATGGGAACGCCGAACGCATTCTCCATCTGCTCCATGATCCGCGGCGACAGGGGCGAACTGCAAGAGCGAATAAAGCGAAGCGTGCTGCCGGTCGCGCTTTCCTGGCGGGCCGCCCTCTCCAGCAGAAGCTGATGGATGGTGGGCACGGCGCTATACCAACTGATTCCGTATTCGCGCACCAACCGCCAGAAAGCCAGCGGGTTGAACTTGGCGGGAACCACCACGGCGCCGCCGGAATAGAGCGTGGCCAGGGTGGAAGCTACCAGGCCGTGGATATGGAAAAGCGGCATCACGCACAGGGAAACGTCGTCCGGGGTGAGCGCGTAGGCGGCGGCGATGTTGGCGGCGGAAACCGCCAAGTTCCGGTGTTCGAGCGGCACGCGCTTGGGCTTTCCGGTGCTTCCGCTGGTGTGGAGAATCAGGGCGGTGTCTTCGGCGCGAGGAGAGGCTAGCGGCGCCGGCGTCTTCCTGGCAGAGCCCTGCTGGGCTCCCGGCGAAGGCCGCGATTGCGTTTCCCGGGATGACTGCAGTTCAACGACCCCGACGGCGTTTTGTGCCGCCGAGAGCACCGGAATGCGGTCCTGGGCCGCGCGCCGTGCCTCTTCAGCGCCAGTGGGAGGACAGATCATGAGACGCGCGCCTGTGTCTTCAAGAAAGAAGCTGAACTCATCGCGGCGATAGCTTGGGTTCATGGGCGCCGCCGTCCCCACCAGCGAGGCTGCCAGGAAGCTGACAATCGCCGGCAAGCCATTCGGCAAGACGATCGCTACCCGGTCGCCGCGGCCAATGCCCGCTCCGGCCAGGGCTTCGGCCATTGACAATACCTGCCGCCTGAGCAGGTCGTAGCTGACGCGGACACCCGTCTCCGGGACGATGATGGCGGCGCGATTGCCGGCATCGCTTTGCAGCAGATCCAGCAGCGTGGAGGCAGACGGCTTCATTCCGGGGCCCGTTCCCTTCGAGCAACAACGCACAAGCCAGTTATTGTGAGTTGCCAAAATCCGGCCACAAGGTTGGATGCGACTTCAGGGATTAGGGGTTAGGGATTAGGGGTTAGGGAATAGGCTTTGCGTCAAGGAAGGAAATACGGCGGGCCGGTTATACGACTACGGGAGACACTACCGGCTTTAGTGATTTGGGATTCAAGATTGGAATTTGCGAAGACCCGGCTCCACTCAGCATGGCAGCTCGAAACGGATACGGTAAATCAAAGCCACACCTAATTCCGAGACTTCCCGAACCCCTAACCTCTAATCCCTAATCCCTGATTCCAAGGCCTGGCGGATATCGGCCAGAATATCGTGCGCGTCCTCGATGCCGGCGGAGATTCGTATCAAGCCGTCGCTGATTCCAACCTGGCGGCGCCGCGCCGGAGCCCAGTCGCGGTGCGAGGCGGTGGCCGGGTGCAGCACGCCGGTAAAGACATCGCCCAGGCTGGTGGAACGCACGCAGAGCCGCAGCCCGTCCATGAACCTGAAGGCGGCTTCGCGCGTGTTGTCCGCCAGCTCGATTGAGACCAGGGCGCCGGCATGGGGCGGCCGCAGAATGCGCGGCAGCCGGCCGGCGCTTGCAGCACCTTTGACGTGCCCGGGCGCAGGCTGCTGCGCACCGTCGCCCACCGGACGCGTGCCGGGTTGGAGCGCCGGGTAGTAGACGCGCGCCACTCGGGGATCGCCCGTAAGCTGCCCGGCGATGAATCGCGCGTTGGCGCACTGGCGCTCGAGGCGCACGGCCAGCGTCTTCAGGCCGCGCAGGATCTCATGCGCCTCCCAGGGTCCCAGGATGCCGCCCGCCAGTTTCATCACGCTGACCAGCGCCGCCCCCTCGGGCTGCTCGCGGGCTATGACCACTCCGCCCATAACGTCGGCATGTCCGCCGAGGTACTTGGTGGCGCTATGCACCACCAGGTCGGCGCCCTGCTCCAGCGGCCGGCAAAGATAGGGAGTGGCAAAGGTGTTGTCGATAATCAGCTTGGCGCCCGTTTGGCGCGCGATGGCGGCGCAGGCCGGAATGTCACAGATCTTCAGCAGCGGGTTGGAAATGGTCTCCGCCAGCAGGACGCGCGGGCGCAGTTCGCGCGCTTTCTTTTCCAGCAGGGTCAAGTCGTCGAAATCGCAGGTTACGGTGTTGACGCCAAAGGGCCCGAATACGTTTGTCAGCAGGTTCAGCGACGCGCCGTACAGGTCCTGGGAGACGAGCACCGTCGCCCCCGCAGCCAGCTCGCAGGCCAGCAGCGCGGCATGCAGCGCTGCCATGCCGGAGGCAAAGGCGCAAGCGGCAGCGCCGGATTCCAGCGTCCGCATCGCCTGCTCCAGGGCGGCGACCGTAGGATTGCCGTAGCGCGTGTAGATGTACCCCGGTATCTCGCCCGCAAAGACTTTGTCAACTTCAGCCATGGAGTCATAGGTGAAGGTGGCCGAGGCATAAATGGGAGTGGAGACCGGCATGCCCGTCGGCCATTGCCGCCGCTCACCGGCATGAACGATGCGGGTGGCAAGATCGAGTTGCTGACCCATGGAAACCTCCATCAGTGAGTAGCCGGCAGGGTACGGCCGGCAAGCGCCGAGACCCACATCTGCCAACTACGGCAGATGCTGGGCAAGTGTTTCAGGCACGTATTTTAGGCGCGTGTTTTACGCTTTATCGAATGATAGATGGCGCTCCGCCATTATGCCAGCGTATGTGCCCCATATATGCCCACATCCGGCAGATGTGGGCAGTTCGGGATCGTTAGTCTGCTGGTGCATACTTCAGCCACACCGGTGGCTTCCGGTAAACTGCGAATGCGATAATACCTTATCTGCGAGGTGCGCACTGGCGGGCCCTTTTCCTGGCTGTCGAAACCGTGCAGGCCAATCCCATGATTGATGCGGTGGAACTTTTCGAAGGTTTTGACGAGCTGATGCCCTTCAGGGTGCGCAACATCCTGCTTGTTTCCAGCCTCTATGACTCCTTCATTCTGCGCGAAGACGGCCGCCTGAATGAGCTGCTGATCGGCGATTCCATCGAGCTGAACATGCAGCACATCCCCGGGGTCACGCACGTCTCCAGCGGCGCCCAGGCCATGAAGCTGGCGCGCTCGCAACCTCGCTTCAATCTCATTCTTACCAACCTGAACGTGGGAGACATGAATGCCGCCGACCTGGCCCGGCAGGTAAAAGAGGCCGAGCTGCACGTTCCGGTGGTCGTACTGGCATACGACTATCGCGAGATCAAGGATTTCGTGGCGCGCTATCCGGCGAACGATATCGACCGCATCTTCCTCTGGCAAGGCAATGCCCGCATCCTGCTGGCCATCGTCAAATACATAGAGGACAAGTTCAACGCCGACCACGACACGGCGGCGATGGGCGTTCCCGTCATACTCCTGGTCGAGGACAACATTCGCTACTGTTCCTCGTTTCTGCCAGCGATCTACACCGAGCTGATAACCCAGTCGCGGAGCCTGATCGAGGAAGGGCTGAACGTGGCGCACAAGCTGGTGCGAACGCGCGCCCGGCCGAAGATCCTGCTCTGCTCAAACTACGAAGAAGCCCAAAGGCACGTCCTCAAGTACAAGAAACACCTGTTCGGCGTCATCTCCGACGTGGAGTTTCCGCGAGGCGGCGAGCTGACGGAAGACGCGGGCTTCGAGCTGGCGCGAATGATACGCGAGCTGGTGCCCGACGTTCCGGTGGTGCTGCACTCCAGCCGGACGAAATTCGAGGGGCGAGCGCTGGCCGAGGGCTGCTCGTTCCTGCGCAAGCGTTCCCCCACCATGCTGGCCGACTTGCGGGAGCTGATGAGCGAACGGTTCGCCTTCGGCGATTTTGTTTTTCACCTTCCGGACCGCTCCGAAGTCGGACGCGCCAAGGACTTGAACGCGCTGGAAGAGCTGCTGCTACAGGTCCCTGCCGAGAGCCTCGCCTACCACGCTTCGCGAAATCATTTTTCCCGCTGGCTGATGGCCAGAACGGAGTTTGCGTTGGCCAAGAAGCTCCGGCCGCGCCGGATCTCCGATTTCCAGACGATGGAAGACCTGCGCCGGGACCTGGTGGAGTCCATCGGCGAGTACCGTCACGAGCAGCGGCAACTGGTGATCGGCGACTTCAAGCCGGCCTCGTTCCAGCCCGATGACGCATTCTTCCTGCGCATCGGCGAGGGCTCGCTGGGAGGCAAGGCGCGTGGACTGGCCTTTGCCCGCCACCTGCTGGCCGAGCACGCGCCGCGCTTCGAAGGCGTCAGGATCGCCGTGCCGGCAACCCTGGTTCTGGCGACGGACATCTTCGACCAGTTCCTGCGCGAGAACAACCTGCTGAGCTTCGCCATTCGCACCAACGACGAAGAGGTGTTACAGCAACGATTTCTCGCGGCCTCGCTGCCGGACTCCATCGAGGAGAGCCTGCTGGCGTTCCTGCAAAAGATACGTTATCCGCTGGCGGTGCGCTCTTCCAGCCTGCTGGAGGATTCGCAGTACCAGCCGTTTGCCGGGGTCTACGACACTTACATGTTCGCCAACCAGCACGCGGACATCTACGAGCGCCTGAACCGCTTGAGCGAATGCATCAAGCGCGTTTACGCCTCCACCTTCAGCCAGCACGCGAAAGCCTACGTGCGCGCCACTCCATACCGGCTGGAAGAAGAAAAGATGGCGGTCATCGTGCAGCAGGTGGTGGGCGCCATGCACCGCCCGCGCTTTTACCCGGACTTTGCCGGCGTCGCCCGCTCGTGCAACTTCTACCCGGTGCCGCCAATGGCTTCCTCGGACGGCATAGCGTCCGTGGTTTTGGGGTTAGGCAGGGAGGTCGTCGATGGCGGCCGGTGCCTGACGTTCTGTCCCCGCTACCCGCACAATCTGATACAGTTTTCATCCGTCGAAGACACGCTGGCGAACTCGCAATCGGAGTTCTGGGCGCTTGAGCTCGATCATGGCTCGCGCCGGAGCAGCGCGGTTGACGATCTGCGTGAGGTCAAATTCGGGCTCGACGTGGCTGCCGCGGACCAGACCTTGCAGCGGCTGGCTTCGACGTACTCTGCCGACAATCACGCTATCTATGACGGAGTCAGCAGGCCCGGAGCTCGCGTCGTAACCTTCGCCCCGATACTCAAGCACGGAATTTTCCCCTTGCCGGACATTCTCGACCAGCTGACCAAATGGCTGGAAGCGGCGATGGGGCGTCCGGTGGAAATCGAGTTTGCGGTCCGGCTCCCGCATAGCGGAGACGAGGAGGCCGGCTTCGGCTTCGTGCAAATACGGCCGCTGGTGCTGTCGCGCGAGGTGGAAGAGGTCCGCATGGAGGAGCCGGAGCGCAGCCGCCTGCTTTGCAAGAGTTCGAAAGTGATGGGGAACGGCCGCATACAGAATCTGCGCGATATCGTGGTTGTCGACTTCCAGCGCTTCGAGCGCGCCGGCAGCCAGGAGGCCGCCCAGTCTGTCGCCTATTTCAACGCCAAGCTGGTCGAGTCGGAAAGCTCATATCTTCTGGTCGGGGCCGGCAGGTGGGGATCAAACGATCCGTGGCTCGGGATTCCGCTTAAGTGGGACCAGGTTTCAGGCGCCCGCGTGATCGTGGAGACGGGATTGCGCGATCTGGCAGTGACTCCATCGCAGGGCAGCCATTTCTTCCAGAACCTGGTTGCATTCCAGGTCGGCTACTTCACCGTGAACGGAGACTCC